>NZ_JBFOKR010000016.1:0-128308 GCF_047246645.1 Ferdinandcohnia jepli | reverse complement strand
CATAAGCATCGCACGAAGAAAATGCATAGCATTTTCGAGGATGTGCTGACGTCTACGTTAGCCACAGGACGTGGCGGTCGTTAGTAGACGTTCCTTTTGACCTTCCCGCAGGACTTTGAATTGCTCCTTTGAATTATCCCACGCACGAAGAAAATGCAATGCATTTTCGAGGAGTCTCGTACCATGCGCTCCAATCCCCCCTGTAAAATAAATATTCAACTTAAAATAACCGTTTTAAAAACAAGTGAATCTTACTATGAATTACATAACAGAAAAAAAATATATTTTTAACATTATTTTCTGTTTATAACTCTATTACATCTCCTGGTGCCATTACTTTTCCCTCAGATGATGTTAGCCTTGAAACAAAGTCAGCAGCATCCTGTTCAATGACTGGGAATGTATTATAATGAATCGGTACAACAACCTTTGCTTTTAGCCACTCAGCAGCGATTAGAGCATCTTCTGGACCCATTGTAAAATTATCCCCAATCGGTAGAAATGCTATATCAATTTCATTTAGTTCTCCAATCAGTTTCATATCTGAAAATAGCGCAGTATCTCCTGCATGATAAATTGTTTTTCCTTCAGCAGTAAATAAAATTCCACCCGGCATTCCTGTATAAATCAGTTCATTATTTTCAGTTTGATAGCTCGATCCATGGAATGCAAGTGTATACTTAACTTTTCCAAAGTCAAATTGACGAGAACCACCAATATGCATTGGATGAACATTTAAACCTTCCCATCCAAGATATACGGCTAATTCGTTAGGTGCCACTACTAAACTTGCATTACGTTTAGCAAGCTCTACCGTGTCTCCTACATGGTCATTGTGGCCGTGAGTCAGCAGGATTACATCAGCGTATACCTCAGTAGCTTTTAAATCGGTGAGACTGTTACCTGTAATAAATGGGTCAATAAGGATTGTTTTTCCCTCTGATACAATTTTTACAACTGAATGTCCATGATAAGATACTTTCATGAATTGTTCTCCCCTTCCTATGAGATTACTTTATTATTAGTTCGTTTTACATACCAAGCTTTCCTTCTTTTACATATACTTTTATACCCTTTACCTTGTAATTACAAACGGTTGGTCGTTTACAATTTTATTCTTACTTGCTACTCTTAAATTATCTATTCGGTGGTCCCACTACCGTCTGATACATAAATTAAAGCCAAAGGAAGTGTATCTAAAATGAATCAACGCTTACAGCAGGTTTCAAACTGGCTAAAAGAGAAAGATATATCATGTGGTTTTATCACATCTACACCAAATGTATTTTACTTAACCAACTTTTATACAGAACCCCATGAAAGACTTTTAGGATTATTTGTTTTTCAGGATGAGGAACCTATCTTAATCTGTCCAAATATGGAAGTATCCCAAGCGAGAAGTGCTGGATGGCAATACGAGATCATTGGGTTTAGTGATACCGATAACCCGTGGGAGTTAATTCAAAAATCACTTTCAAAGCGTAACCTTGCCATTTCAAAAATAGCTCTTGAGAAGGAACATCTAACAGTAGACCGATTTGAAAAAGTAAAAGAATTATATCCAAGTGTCGAACTTGTATCAGCTGAGGAAAAACTTCACATGCTTCGGATGATTAAAGAAAATAAGGAAGTTGCCATTTTGAAAGAAGCTGCAAAGCTTGCTGACTTTGGTGTAGAAGTTGGAGTTGCAGCAATAGCCGAGGGAAAGACGGAACTAGATGTACTTGCAACAATTGAATTCGAACTAAAGAAAAAAGGGATTCGTCAAATGTCCTTCGACACAATGGTATTAACTGGTTTAAAAACCGCAGCTCCACACGGTAAACCAGGCCTTGATCCTATAAGAAAGGGTGACCTTGTTTTATTTGATTTAGGTGTGGTACTTGACGGATATTGCTCAGATATTACGAGAACAGTTGCTTTTGGCCACGTTTCTGAAGCACAAACTGAAGTTTATAACACTGTCCTTAAAGCACAGCTAGCAGCTGTAGAGGCATGTAAGCCAGGTATAAGAGTCGGAGATATCGATCGGACAGCTCGTACTATTATTTCAGATGCCGGTTACGGTTACTATTTTACTCATCGAATTGGCCATGGACTAGGAATTGATGTGCATGAGTTCCCATCAATGAACGAAACGAACGATATGCTTTTACAAAAAGGCATGTCATTCACAATTGAACCTGGAATTTATGTACCTGAAATTGGTGGGGTTCGAATTGAGGATGATATGATTATTACTTCTAATGGTGCAGAAACACTTACAAAATTCCCAAAAGAATTACTAGTAAAATAATCAAAAGGACCTCCTATCGCATAAGGAGGTCCTTTCTTTAGTTTACTGTTTCTTCTTCCTTTTCAAATTTCGAACATAGATATTCAAAAAGCTTGTGATTAAAATTATCTTGGTTACGTACATAATCAAATAAAATATCATAGTGTTCCTTGTTATCTTGCAAACTGGCTAATACATTATAAAATAGCTCTTTTTGTTCTTTTATAAAATCAATCATTTCTTGATCACGTTCTTCATTTGCTTCGAAATTTCTTGAGATACTTTCTTTTATAAGTTCTTGTTCTTTCATTGTAGCCAATATTTCAGCAAACTGCTCTTTTACAAGGGTAATATTTTCTGAAACCTTATTATTAAAAGTCTCCTGATTTTGTACAATTTTTTGAAGGATCTCAAGCTGTTCTTTATGCTCTCCACTTTCCTTGGCTGCTGATTCATTAATTTTTTCTTGTTTCTTCATAAAGCCAACCAAAACCTCCAATAAACTTTTTTGCTCTGTTACTTTTCTTGATAGCCTATCGACATTTTCCTTTTGCGAATTTTCATACATAAAAAATTCATTTTGTAGTCCTTTTTGTTCCTTAGCTAAACTTTTTATTAGTTGTTCGTTGCTCTTCATATATTCTCTAAGCGTTTCAATATATTTCTCCTGTTTCTGTATATTCTCTGTCACATAATTTGAATAAAAGGTAGGTTGGTTAACATCTTCGCTTGTTGAGGGGGTTGGACGAAATACATAGGGTGCTAATGATCCATTAAAAAAAACTGATGAACTCACCTTCTTGCACTCCTTTACATTTGATTAGACTTTATCCCTGATCAGTAACTCATCTTTTATATTATTTTTATATTCCACAATTGGTGACAATGAAGGAGGATTAAAGTGGGCCAATTAGTATTGAAGAAAAAAAGGATACCTTAAAAAGGTATCCCTGTACTGTTTATTGATTGTCTAAAAGAGATTTTGCATCTGAATAGGATGTACCATGAGCTTCAGCAACTGCCTTATACGTTACATAACCATCCAAGGTATTAATTCCTTTTAAGAGAGCTTCATTTTCAAGACAAGCCTGCTTGTAGCCTTTATTCGCAATTTGTAAAGCATAAGGAACCGTTACATTTGTTAAAGCCATTGTTGAAGTCCGCGGAACTGCTCCAGGCATATTAGCAACTGCATAATGAACTACTCCATGCTTTATATACGTTGGGTCATCATGTGTAGTTATACGGTCTGTAGTTTCAAAAATCCCACCTTGGTCGATTGCAATATCAACGACAACAGAGCCTGGCGCCATAGATTGAATCATTTCTTCTGTTACCAATTTTGGAGCTTTAGCTCCTGGAATTAAAACTGCACCGATAACAAGATCTGACTCTTTCACAGCCTCTGCTATATTAAGAGGATTTGACATTAACGTAGTAATATCCGAACCAAAAATATCATCTAATTGGCGAAGACGTTCTGGATTCAGGTCAATGATTGTCACTTGCGCACCAAGTCCAATCGCCATTTTAGCAGCATTCGTACCTGCAACCCCACCACCGATAATGGTAACCTTTCCTCTTTGAACTCCTGGAACACCTGCTAATAGAATCCCTTTTCCACCCTTTGGTTTTTCAAGGAATTGTGCACCTATTTGTGATGCCATTCTTCCTGCTACTTCACTCATAGGAGTTAGTAATGGAAGAGAGCGATTTGGAAGTTGAACAGTTTCATAAGCTAGTCCAACTACTTTTTTCTCAACTAATGCCTTTGTTAATTCAGGTTCTGGAGCTAAGTGAAGGTATGTAAATAGGATTAATTCTTCTCTAAAATATGTATATTCCTCTGCTAGAGGCTCCTTTACTTTCATAACCATATCCATTGACCAAGCTTCACTAGCAGTTTCAACAATCGTAGCTCCAGCTTCTATATATTGTTCGTCAGTAAATCCTGAGCCTACTCCAGCATTTGTTTCTATAAATACCTCATGGCCAAAGCTAACTAAGTTCACTACACCAGCTGGTGTCATCGCAACACGGTTTTCATTATTTTTAATTTCTCTAGGTACACCAATACGCATTACAAAACACTCCTCTATTCTTTTTCTACTGAATTGTTACAAAAATATGTAAATATAAGAACGTATTTACTATAACACCAAAACACAAATTATTGTACAATTTTCTACTAATTTTTTAAAAAGAAAAAGTCCTTTAATAGCAACAATGTAAACACTTACATTTTTCGACTCTTCTCCAAAAAGTACTCTAAAAAAATAGCGAAAAAGTTCACGATATCTTCATTTATCCCTTAATTTACACTAGGTATACAGTGCTATACTTTAAGTAGAAAGATAAATATTCCTTACTAGGGGGCTAAGGTTATGGGACTCACCTATAAAAAAGTTCTTGTAGCTGTAGATGGTTCTAGAGAATCTGAATGGGCTTTAAAAAAGGCAATTGAGGTTTGTAGAAGGAATGATGCAGATTTAGTGATAACTCATATAATTGATTTAAAACAATTTGCATCTATCTCAGCGTACGACTTCAATATAAGTCAACGATCTGAAGAATATGGTGAGCAACTATTAGCTGAATATAAAAACCTAGCAATTGATTCTGGAATAAAAAATGTTATAACTGACCTTGAATATGGTTCACCTAAGGTGAAAATTGCTAAGGAAATCGCTCCAAAACATAACGCAGAGTTAATTATTTGCGGGGCAACTGGTCTAAACGCAGTTGAACGTTTCTTGATGGGAAGCGTTTCTGAACATATTACTCGATATGCAAAATGCGATGTTCTAGTAGTAAGAACCGAAAAAAATTTATAAAGAGTTATTAGAAAACTCGCCGATTGCCGAGCCTTTAGGCGACAGCAGAGGCGTAGTTGCACTTGTGCAGATAGGAAAGAATTTTATGCCAAACAAAAAAATCGTGAGCAGCTCACGATTTTTTTGTTTCTTCTATCTTTTTTAGCACTCTTCTGACTTCGTCAAATCCTGTACCCCCAGCACTTCTTCTACGGGAAACCGCTGTCTCAGGCATTAACACTTCAAAAATGTCTTCTTCAAAAAGTACTGATGATTCCTTAAAGACTGAAATTGGTAAATCAGCTAAATAGACTCCACGTTCAATGCAAGTTAACACAAGCTTCCCCACAACTTCATGTGCCTCCCTAAATGGCAACCCTTTTGAAGCAAGATAATCTGCGAGCTCGGTAGCATTTGAAAAATCTCTTTGAACTGCCTTAGCCAATATCTCGGAGTTTACTTTCATTGTTGCAATCATACCTGCAAATATTTGGAGCGATCCTTTGACGGTCTTAACGGTATCAAACATTCCTTCTTTATCTTCTTGCATGTCTTTATTATATGCTAATGGCGTGCCTTTCAGGACTGTAAGTAATCCAACTAAATTTCCGTATACACGCCCTGTTTTTCCACGAATTAATTCAGCCATATCCGGATTCTTTTTCTGTGGCATGATGCTACTACCTGTAGCAAATGCATCATCAATTTCAACAAAACGGAATTCCTGGGTAGACCAAAGTATTAATTCCTCACAGAATCTTGATAAATGAGTCATTATAAGTGAACTATTACTCAAAAATTCCACAATAAAGTCCCGGTCACTTACTGCGTCAATGCTATTTTCATAGATACTTTCAAAACCCAGCAACTCTGCACTGTAGTGCCGATCTATCGGAAAAGTCGTACCTGCTAATGCTCCAGCACCAAGGGGTGACATATTTATCCGTTTCATTGAATCCTGTAATCGTTCTTTATCTCTTTCAAGCATCCAATAATAAGCCAGTAAATGGTGTGCAAAAGAAATGGGTTGTGCTCTTTGAAGATGTGTATAACCTGGTGCGATTGTTTCAACGTGATTATTGGCTTGTTTGACAATCGCATTCTGCAGTTCATTCAATAACTCAATTATCTCTTCCAATTGATGACGAAGATATAAATGCATATCCGTTGCAACTTGATCATTACGACTTCTTCCAGTATGAAGTTTACCACCAACTGGTCCGATTTCATCAATTAACAGCTTTTCAATATTAAGGTGGATATCCTCATTAGCAACTGAATAGTGTAGTTCATTATTTCTTGCCTTTTCTAGTAAGATAATTAGCCCATTTTTGATTTTAGAGACTTCCTCATCCGCAAGAATGCCACACTTCCCAAGCATTGTTACATGAGCAATACTACCTTCAATATCTTCTTTTACTAATTCCTGGTCAAAGGAAATGGATGCTCCGAATTCATCCACCCATTGCTCCGCACTCTTGGTGAATCTGCCTCCCCACAGTTTTTTCATACTTCAACCTTCTTAGAGCTGTTATTTACAATACTATTTACCTTTGTCGGTAGACCCCATAACGAAATGAACCCAACAGCTGCATTATGATCAAATTCATCATCAGAAGTATACGTAGCAAGCTTCTCGTCATACAAAGAATTTGCTGATTTACGACCTTCAATTATTGCATGACCCTTAAATAATTTAACACGTACTGTACCATTTACTGTTTTTTGTGTTTCTTTTAAGAAACCAAGTAGGGCATCCTTTAGTGGAGAAAACCACAGTCCGTTATAAATTAATTCTGTTAGCTTTTGTTCGATTACCGGCTTGAAATGCGCAACCTCTTTTACTAGAGTGATATCCTCAAGCTCCTTATGTGCTTTAAGTAGAGTAATAGCACCAGGACACTCATACACTTCACGAGATTTTATTCCAACTAATCGATTTTCTACGTGATCAATACGACCGACCCCGTGTTTTCCCGCGATTTGATTTAGTTCAAGAATAAGTTCAGCTAGTGAATATTCTTTACCATTAATCGTCTTAGGCACACCCTGGTCAAATCCCAATTCAATGATTTCAGGAGTATCAGGAGCATTCTCAATAGAAACAGTTAAATCGTAAGCTTCTTCAGGTGGAGCAGCCCATGGGTCCTCTAAAATACCACATTCATTACTACGTCCCCAAAGGTTTTGGTCAATTGAAAATGGACTATCAAGGTTAATAGGAATAGGTATATCATGCTGTTTAGCGTACTCGATTTCTTCTTCACGAGACCATTTCCATTCACGAACTGGTGCAATCACTTCTAACTCTGGGTTTAGTGCGTGGAAAGAAACCCCAAATCGTACTTGGTCATTTCCTTTTCCAGTGCATCCATGTGCTACAGCAACTGCATTTTCTTTTTCTGCAACCTCAACCAATTTTTTAGCAATTAAAGGACGAGATAAAGCAGACACCAAAGGGTATTTACCTTCATAAAGTGTGTGTGCCTGTAACGCAGCCAAAGCATATTCATTCGCAAATTCTTCTTTTGCATCAATTACATATGATGATACAGCTCCTACTTTGAGTGCCTTTTCTTTCACAAATTGAAGATCTTTTCCTTCCCCAACATCCAAGCAGCATGCAACTACATCATACCCCTGCTCTTGTAACCATTTAATTGCAACACTTGTATCCAATCCACCTGAATATGCCAAAACAATCTTCTTTTTAGTCATTTCAATTATCTCCCTTACGAATAATAATTCAATATAATTTATATTTATACATAATGTATAACTTTAACAACTCTTTTGTATTTTTTCAATAGAATTTTATGAGAAAAATTAATATGGATTTTAAATGGCATACAAACTACTAGTATTGTAAAATAGTAGCAGTAGTTCATAGGAGTGGATAAAATGGAGGACCTTTTTATATATGATGAACGCCTTGGTATTCGCTTACCCCATTTAGAAAAAGAATGGGAGGAGTATTCAGAGGATGTCCAACAACAAATTTTATTTAAATGGGAAAAGATTAGGGGCCATATTCCTGATCGAATTGCTGAAATTGAACAGGTGATTAATACAAAACAAGAGCAACTCGGAAATGAGCAAGACTTTGTTCGTTCCTGTCAATTAAACAATGAAATTTCCGAATGTGCCTCGGTAATTAATGACTTATGGATTTGGTACCGAATGAACCAAGGTATGTCTGCTAAAATTCATCAATGATTGTGAAAATGTAATGTGGTTGAAATTTTAATCATAATAAGAAAAGGTCTAATCAGAAGAATGATTAGACCTATATATATCCTTTTTTATTTCTTTAACTACGTGTCCAAGCTCTGGAAGAATTAGTTTAGACATAGCAAGTTTTACTGCGCCTGTTGACCCAGGTGTAGAAAATATCGCCGTATCATTACTCACTCCTGCTATAGCTCTTGAAAGGATTGCTGCAGAACCAATATCCTCAGTGTAGCTGAGCATCCTAAATAATTCCCCAAAACCAACAATTTCCTTATCTAAAAGCTTAGCAACTGTTTCGATCGTAACATCTCGCTTAGCTATTCCCGTTCCACCATTTGTTAAAACCACATCAACATCACTTCGTTCAGTACCGGTGACAATTGCTGCTCTAATAAAGGCTTCTTCGTCTTTGACAATATCGTAGTCAATAACTGAATAGCCATGTTCTTTTAACAATGACATCATCAACTGCCCACTTTTATCAGTCTCTGGTGTTCGTGTATCGCTAACGGTAATAACTTTACAGTTGACTCGTTTTGGTGCCTCTTTTTTATGTTCATCTAGACTCATTTTTTGTTACTCCTTCTCCTTTAAAAAACGTAACCGGTAGTAATTATGGGCAAATTCACTTACTTGCCTTGTTAATTGATAATTCATTCCTGCTCCAATAGCCATACCAATAAGTGGCACACCTTGTATCACTTTCTTACGTAATAGTGAAATGGTAACAGCTTTCAAAATATGTTTTAAAGGAAGTTCAAGCCATGTCTCATTTGTTAATTCCTCGGTACCTTCGTAAATAAATTGATTATAAGAATTGTCTATATCATCCACGAGGGTATTCCACCCCTGATACCGCATTCTTTTTGGTAAAGTTGCAGCGTGAAATACCTTTAAGGAGTTCATCATTTCATAAGGTGTATTTACTTCATTACCGTATGTAGTTGCGATTAGCTGTACAATTCGTAAATTAAGTATTGTAATGGCTGGTATATCAGTACCCAATAAAACAAATCCACCTGTTCCAGACAGTCCACCATGAGCAAGTGAATATAACCGGTGCTTAGCAATTTGATGCTCAGCCAGATATGTTAGCTGATCAATGCTTAAGTTTTTAAGTTCTGTAATTTCCTCAATATCCTGGTTAAAAATTCTAGCTGAGGTTAGTAGTCTCTGTCTTGCATCCATTTGAATTTGCGTTCCTTGGAGGATAGCATGAAGATGAAATAACCAGTTGTCTATTTTAGCAAAGAATTCAGTTCGAACATTTTCAGGAATTAACGCCAGAGAGTTCTCTAACCATTTATCATACGTCATTTCAAAGTCTGTAGTTTCATACATTTGAAACTGTCCAACCCATTTTTCTATTTCGAGTAAAACCTTTTCTTCACGCTCTGTAAATTCCATAATAATCCTCCGTTCCCATAAATATCTTATAGGTATTATAACATAAAGAGCCTTTAGAGAAAGAATCCCCAAATATAAGGCATAGTTTGATTTTCTAATAAGAAGGGGTTACTAAACTAAATGTTCAGTAACCCCTAAAAAAATATAGTTATTGGTTCAGTTGTTATTTTGCGAGACGCACTACATCACGTGCGATCATAACTTCTTCATTTGTCGGAATGACAATAACTTTTACAGGAGAATGTGGGTAGTTAATAAATGTTTCCTTACCTCTAACTTTATTTAGAGCCGGGTCCCAGTACACACCCATAAATTCTAATCCTGTTAATACTCTAGCACGAATTGTGTCACTGTTTTCGCCAATACCCGCAGTAAAGATAATTGCATCAATACCATGCATTCTAGCAGCATATGATCCAATGTATTTATGAATTCTGCTTGCAAATACTTCTAATGCTAATTCAGCTCTCTTGTTACCTTCATTTGCATGCTGCTCAATATCACGTAAATCACTTGAGAATCCAGATACACCAAGCATACCACTCTCTTTATTCAGTACATCTAGTACTTCATCAGCAGTTTTTCCTGTTTTCTCCATAATATATGGAATTAACGCAGGGTCAATATTACCAGAACGTGTTCCCATTGTTACTCCAGCAAGAGGTGTAAAGCCCATTGATGTATCAATTGATTTACCACCTTCGATAGCAGCAATACTTGCCCCATTACCAAGGTGACATGATAGTAAACGGAGTTGCTCAACAGGTCTTCCTAACAGCTCTGCTGCTCGCTCAGATACATACTTATGAGAAGTACCGTGGAAACCATATTTACGAATACCATATTCTTTATAATATTCATACGGAAGACTATATAAGAAAGATTTTTCTGGCATTGTTTGGTGGAAAGCAGTATCGAATACTGCCACTGCTGGTACATTTGGTAGTACTTCTTGGAAAGCTTTAATACCTGTCGCATTTGCTGGATTGTGTAATGGTGCTAACTCAGATAGTGCTTCAATTTCCTTTAATACCTCATCAGTAATCAATGCAGAATCAGCAAAGGATTCTCCCCCATGGACAACCCGATGTCCAATACCTTCAATTTCGTCTAGAGACTTAATGATTCCTAACTCAGTAAGATTTGAAAGTAGAATTTTTACAGCTACAGAATGGTCTGGTATTTCAATTTCCGTTGTTTGTTTTTCATCTCCAACAGAGATCGTAAAAATACCTTTTTCAAGACCTATTCGTTCAAAGATTCCTTTAGTTATTACTTCTTCACTAGGCATTTCAAACAATTGAAATTTTAATGAAGAGCTTCCTGCATTTATAGCAATTACCTTCGCCATATATATTACGCTCCTTTTTTTCTTGCTATTTCTAAGGTGTATGTATGTCCTCTACATTATTCTATGCAAAACGACAATCTTTCATATATACCTTTTTCATTTAAACATCGTGTCAAAACCATTTCAAGAGTAAAGCCCAAATGGTACCGTTTTCGCCATAAAGTTGTTATATTCAAACAAAATGAACTTTCAGATAAGGAATTAATAGGGAGATTTTTTTACGTTTCAGACTTATTGAACATAGTGACCTCAATCTATTGCTCTTCTACTTCAAGGCTTTATCACCTCTATTAGTGACCTCACCAGCGCTCAATTCTACCTCAGGGCTTTCATCACTCCTAACTTTTACCTCTTTAAACACAACACTTGTATGATTCATCAATCACAAAAAAACCACCCGCAGACCTCTATTAAAGCAAGCCTACAAGTGGAATTTATTATTTACTATTATTTTTTTCATTTTTGAACCAAGTGTCAATTTGGTCGATAATTCCTGACATCGCAACTTTATTTGAAAACTTCGGTAAGTCTACTAATAATGCTTGTTTCGGTACCTTTACATCTTTGCCTTTTTTCTGGAGTATAAATATACTTTTTGCAGCTTTTTCATCTTTGAATAAAGATAATGGAAGCTGAATCATACCTTGAATTATACTATTTTCTTTTAAATATGCATTAAGGTCCTTAGCTTGTTCGCTAGTAAATAAATGATTAGGTACCAAAAACAATAAATAGCCGCCTTCTTTTGTATATTTTAAGCTCTGTTCAATAAAAAGATGATGTGCATAAGAATGCCCTTCTTTTGCACGAAGCTCGTAACCCGCTGCTCCAATGTCGTTTGGATAGTAACCAACTGGTAAATCACAAACAACAATATCCATAGGATCAATATATAAAGGCTGTAGACTATCTTGATTGTATAACTGAATTGAATGCTGTTGTAAATTAGCACTTACAAATGCTAATTTTACTAATAAATCATCAACATCAATACCGTAAGCTTCTATTTCCTTTGATAAATTTTGATTCAAAATAGATGTTAACAGGTTACCAGTTCCAACTGCAGGGTCAGCGATTGTAAACTCTTTTCGTTGTTCTGTAAATTTTGAAACTAAGTACCCCATAAATATTGCTACTGCATCAGGTGTCATTTGGTGGTTAGGTTGGGTAGCTTGCTTCATTCCTTTTAATATAGCAAGTTGAAACGCTTTTCGAATTTCTTCGACGTTCGTACGATTTAGGTTAACGTTACTGTATTCTTTTTCCAACCTTTTTTTTGACAACTCGCTTATTTCATCTTGTTGCAGAATTGTGTTTTGAAAAATATTTTCCCCTGTTTCAGCTACAGCTTCTAAATAAGAGCACCCCAATTCCTCTTGTAATAAGGTTGCTGTATTATCAAATACCGTGAATAACTTTTCCATAGTAGATAGTTGTTCCATTCTGTTAACTCCTTCTTCCTCAACTACTTATTCAATACTTTTAATTGGCAATATAGATTACTATTGTCCCTGCTATGTATCACTCTATTTTAGAAGATTCATCCGTTAAGTTCAAATAATGAGACGCCCGTGTTTATCATTACACACAATAAAAACAAAAACCCCCAATTACATAATTGGGGTGACTGTACTTATTCAAGTAATTATTTTGCTGCTTTAGCTGCTTCTAAAGCTGCTTCATAATTAGGATGATCAGTTGCTTCAGGTACATATTCTACATATGCTACTGTATCAGTTGAATCAACTACAAATACTGCACGTGCTAATAAACGAAGCTCCTGAATCCCAACACCGTATGCTTCTCCAAAAGATAGGTCTCGGTGATCTGAAAGAGTTTGAACGTTTTCAATTCCATTCGCACCACACCAGCGCTTTTGAGCAAACGGTAAATCAACACTAACAGTTAATACTTTTACATTACCAAGAGTAGACGCTTCTTCGTTAAAACGACGCGTTTGAGCATCACAAACACCTGTATCCAGTGATGGAACCACACTGATTAAACGTACAGAGCCTTTTGAATCTGCAAGTGTTACAGGCGATAAATCATTTGCAAGTACTGTAAAGTCTGGTGCTTTATCTCCTACTTTCACTTCAGAACCTAATAAAGTAACTGGATTTCCCTTAAAAGTAACATTCGCCATAATAAAATCCTCCCTTAAAATATGTATACACAGTGTAAATGATATCCATAATTGGAGTCGAATGCAATCATTATGAATATTAACTCTACATTGAAAAGTTCTATATTTTTATTAATAAATCCTTTTTATTGCAGTAAAAAAGTTAACTGTACACTTTATACAGTTAACTTTTTAGACTATATATCAAAGTCCTGCTTAGAACTATCCTGGTTATTTTGTCCTTGATCTTTGTTATGTCCTTGTCCCTGGTTGCTCTTTTTCATCATTTGCTGGATTTTTTCTACAGCTTGAGGAGCTAAATCAAGTAATTTTTCGAATAAATGCGTACTCTCATCTAAATGGAGCATTTTTACACCCTGAGAACTTACAATTAAGAAAGCAATTGGTGTGATGGATACTCCACCCCCGCTACCTCCACCAAATGGAAGTTTTGAGTTTTGTTTTCCACCCTCACTATCTTCACTATCTTTTCCACCCCCACCTTGAGTTTTAAATTCACTACCACCCGCAGCAAACCCAAAGCCTACCTTTGAAACCGTAAGAATCACGCTTCCATCAGGTGTTTCAACAGGGTCTCCGATGATTGTATTAACATCAATCATTTGTTTTAAGTTTTCCATCGCAGTCGTCATTAAACCCTGTATTGGATGTTCAGACATATCTAATTCCTCCTGACTCTCTACACTGATTTTTTATTAGAATCTGTACCGTTCAATTTTGAAAGAAGTGGGGATTTGAACCTCGGTACTCCACCTCTCCACTTTTTAATCAATCTGATTCCTGCTACCATAGCATGCCCGATTCGAAAGTGAAACATGCATACAAGCTTAGTTTCAGAAACAGCTCTTTGAAAGGAAGGAGTTATAGAATATTCAGGATGTGCCTTTAGTTTCATATAGTTACTAATTAATCCTACCAAGGTACCTTTTATTGACCAGCCGAGACCTGCTAATACCCCTGTATGGGCTGCGTCTCCAACACCTATATGACTGTGCCACTCAAGCTTTGAAATGGTGATTTTAGATATAAAGTCCTTTATAATGCTTGTCATACCAATTACCCGCTCTAAGATAGTTCTTGAATCCTGGATACTTCCTAAGAATTCACTGAAAGAATATTTCTTTTTCTTCTTTGATTTCTGTTCTTGAACATTTGCCTTCTTTTCTTCTTTAAAAACAATACTTGGTGTATCTTCATCAACTTTGACCATCGGTATTTTTATGGTATATCTAAGGAGTCCAAACCAAATACTGAATTTTATTTTAATGCGATCATCATCTTGTGAGTGATTTAAATCTATATATATGGTTAATTTAGTAATGGCAATTAGAAGGAGGATAAGTATTAAGATTATAAAAATAAGTAATAGCCATTTCACGCACTCACACCCTTTCAATGTACCATTATCGCCTTTTAACTAATAAAATAAACAAAAAAGCACATAGGGTTTTACGTGTAAATAAAAAAGGATAGGAAACAGAGTTCCTATCCCATACAATTATTTTTCATGAATTACCGTTGTATCTGCAAACATATCATGTATTCCTTGCTTCTTTGGAAGGAACGCAACTATGATATAGCCAATAAAAAACAGTTTTGATATATATCGTCCTATCCATTCTCGGAAGATAACGGTTTGCCAAGTGAGCGGCTTTTCGTTTAATGAAACAACTCTTAGTCCAAAAACCATTTTTCCAAGAGTTTGCCCAAAAAACTTCGTTAAAAGAATAAAGTACAAATAAAAAACAATTGCAGTTACAATAGTAGCAGCACTAAATATCTCATCTTTATCTGCTGATATGTCTAGAGCTCTAAATACCGGGTAAATAAGAATACGGTTCAGGCTTCCAATTACAATCAAGTCGAGCAAATATGCCCAAAAACGCATCCAAAATCCTGAGTACCTAATACTTGCTTGTGTAAGAGGTTGACTATTATTATCATTTACATATTCATTTGGTAAACCTTCACTAGTTAGATCCATTTTTAGTCCCCCCTACTCTGCATATAAGTACATCATACGTGGTGAGTTAGGCTGTGACAAAAGGTGTACCAGAGTAGCCATTTCGATGTCCTCTGCGAATAATTTTTTAGCACTCATTGTAAATAAAGAACCAAACCCGTAATTAGCACTATATTCAACAACCGATGCATTTTCTAAGTTATGATCCTTCTTCATTCCTTCAATTGTGTCCTCAAAAAATCCTAACTCGTCTATTAAATCAATTTCTTTTGCTTGGCGCCCATCATAAATACGGCCATCTGCTATTTCCCGCACTCTGCCTTCGCTCATATTTCGACCGCTTGCAATTACATCTACAAACCCTTGGTAGGCATTATCAACCATGTCTTGCATGATCTTTCGTTCATCATCTGTCATTTCTCGACTTGCGGACATAATGTCCTTGTATGGACCACTTTTTATGGTCTCAAATTTAACACCATATTTCTCAGCAAGACCACTGTAATTAATCCCTTGCATAATTACGCCTAATGAACCAGTCATAGTGTCAGGAGTTGCATATATTTTATCTGCAGGTGCAGAAATATAATACCCCCCTGAGGCAGCCATTGCACCCATAGAAACATAAATTGGTTTCTTTGTAGATTCCTTATAGTCATTTAGCTTCTTATGTATTTCTGCACTTTCTACAACACCGCCACCAGGTGAATTTATTTTAAGAATAATTCCCTTAATACTTGAGTCTTCTTCTGCCTGCTCAATCATCTTGAGAAAAGAGCGGTGCTGATAACCGGCTGTTTGAAAAAAGGAGGTAACATCTTCCCCTGTGTCCTGTATCACCCCATCAACATGCAAGACAAGTATCTTATCTGTCCCCTTACCTTCAACAATAATGTTTTCTAAAAACTCGTCGTCAGCTGCTGCAAAGAGTTCGTCAGAAAAACTACTAAAATTATTCGATGCTAAATTAGTTGCTACGTTGAAGATAATTGAAAAAACAAATATGACAGCAGCTATTCCTAATGCTGCCCAACGCTTCCCATTCATTTAAAATTCCTCCTAATTGTGTGGATACTATTCAAATAATGTTCAAAAATAAATACGAATGACTTTCCAAATAGTTTCAAAATAATGTTACACTTTTACCAATTACTAATTGTAACAGATAGTTTTTAGTTATTTTACTTTATGAGATAGATAATGAAGGAGGAGAACATATGAATCGTCGTAATGTTTATTTTTTCTATAAAAAAGAGGATGATACAATAGAATATGTAAAAAAACTACATAAATTGGCGGATGAGAATCAATTTACAGTGGTTGAGGACCATGCAAAAGCAAATGTTATTGTTAGTATTGGTGGGGATGGTACCTTTTTACAGGCAGTTCGAAAGACTAACTTTAGAGAAGATTATCTTTATGCCGGTATTTCAACAACAGGTTCGCTTAATCTTTACTGTGATTTCCATGCGGACGATACTGAAAAGATGCTAGAAGCAATGAAAAATGAGTTAATCGAAGTACGTCGATATCCTACGATTGAGGTAAAGGTTGACGACAATCCGTCATTTTACTGTCTAAACGAATGTTCAATTCGCTCAGCAATTATTAAGACCTTGGTTCTTGAAGTGTATGTTGATGATTTGCATTTTGAGACATTCAGAGGGGATGGCTTGATTATCTCCACACCTACTGGTAGCACCGCCTATAATAAGTCTGTAAATGGTGCAGTTGTTGACCCGCTACTTCCATGCATGCAAGTAAGTGAACTTGCCTCTTTAAATAATAATCAATACAGAACATTGGGATCTTCTTTTATTTTAAGTGATACTAGAAAGTTAGTCTTAAAAGATGTTCAGGATGGCAATGACTTTCCGACTATCGGAATGGATAATGAAGCACTTAGTATTCGAAATGTACAGCAAATTGAAATTAAACTGAGTGAAAAAAGAATAAAAACTGTAAAACTAAAAGATAATTCATTTTGGGAGAAAGTAAAACGTACATTTTTATAGAAGATGTAGGGCCAAGCACAGGTTTGGCCCTTCCGTTTTACATTGCTTTATTTGCTTTTCTTTTTCTTTCAAACATGATTGTATTGTCTACTACAGTCTTCATTACTTTAACATCTATTATTTCATCTTCAGGAATTGAAAATAGGTCTTTATCTAGTATAGTAAAATCCGCCTTATACCCAGGGGCTATCTTTCCCATTCGATCTTCCTGTCCAATGGCATAAGCACTTCCTGTAGTAAATAAACTTATCGCTTCAAACATTGAAAGTGTCTCCTTAGGTATATAACTACCACTATCCTTATCATCTGGATTCTTTCGTGTCACGGCTGCATGAATACCTAGAAGAGGGTTAACAGGTTCAATAGGTGCGTCAGAGCCACCGGCACAGTGAAAGCCTTCTTTTAAAAGAGTTTTCCATGCGTAGCAGTAAGAAAAATTTTCTTCTCCAATTCTATCAATAACCCATGGGAAGTCTGATACTACAAACCTTGGCTGAATATCCAAGATAATTGGTAAATTTTTTGCTCGTTCAATCAAATCCTTTCTCAAAATTTGCGCATGAATTAGTCTGTCTCTTTGCCCACTTATTCCCGGGTACTCCTCAATTACATCTATAACATATTCAAATGCTAAGTCTCCAATGGCATGAACTGCGATTGGCATTTTATATTCCCTCGCCTTTTTCACAAGACTTTTCAGTTCCTGTAAACTATGAATAGCAACTCCAGATGTATCAGGAGAGTCATTATAAGGTTGACTTAATAAAGCTGTTCTTCCACCTAACGCACCATCAGCAAATATCTTCATAGCCCCAAATTCGACG
Source organism: Ferdinandcohnia jepli (assembly GCF_047246645.1). Classification (NCBI taxonomy): domain Bacteria; kingdom Bacillati; phylum Bacillota; class Bacilli; order Caryophanales; family Bacillaceae; genus Ferdinandcohnia; species Ferdinandcohnia jepli. Next base: position 110,283 of record NZ_JBFOKR010000016.1, on the reverse strand, counting down.
AATTCTGTTCCATCTTTATATGAGTAACCATCATGGTGCATGTCATCAACCGCTTCATGATGAACCAGTAAATTTGTTCTGAATTTTACTTTTTGTCCATCTATCACTTGTTGAAAAGCATGAAATGTTCGGTGAAATCCTCCATAATAATGTAGGTCCTCTGTATGTGCACCTACTAGTCCTAGTTCTAAACAATTTTTAATTGATAGAGTCAGGGCTTGTTTTAAATAGTCTTCAGAAACTGTAGGTATTACATCCATTACTAAGTCCTGTGCTCTATCCTTTAAATAGCCTGTTGCTTTTCCTGCTTCATCTCTAACTATAACTCCCCCAACAGGATCTGGAGTTTCATCCGTAATACCAGCTAATTCTAAAGCTGTAGAATTTACAATTATAGCATGCCTGCAAATTCTCTTTAACACCAACGGATTGTTAGGTGAAAGCTCATCTAATTCTTCTCGTTTGAAAATTTTTTGATCTGGGAGGATATTTTCATTCCATCCTTCTCCTGTTATCCATTCACCTTTATTTGCCTTACTCACATGTTCTTTAATGGCATCTATAAGTTGATGGGAAGTAGTCATTTCAGAGAAATCCAGTTTCATTAGTTTCTCTCCATGCCCAATGATATGCATATGACTATCTACAAATCCCGGATACATTGTGCATCCTACTATATCAACGACATGTTTCACTCTATCTTGAAATTGTTTTCTCAACACAGCTTCCTGCCCTGTTGCAATTATGATTCCATTTTCTACAAACACTGCTTCCACTTTTTCATTTTCTTTTACGAAAGTATAAGCTTGTCCACCAGTCCATAACGTTCCCATAGAATCAATCCTTACCTAGAAGATTTTTCCTTACTACCTTATCATAAGAAAAGCGCAAGCGCCTTGGTCAGCCCCGAAAAGCGCTGGCCGGCTAACGTGCCACGTCCTGTGGCAACGCCGGCACTAGCACGTCCTGTGCGTCGAAACCCTGACGAGGAGGCTCTAAAAATTGCTAAAGCAATTTTTCTGCGAGGCTTATGCTCACGAAGCATTCCTTAGTGTTGCCGCCGCAGGAGGGGTGAAGCGACCTCGAGGGGCTAGGCGCTGGAGCTAGACATCGAGAATTCAGTTAAAATCTTTATACATTCTTATCATTTCTAAAAAGGCAGATAGTAAATTTACTATCTGCCTGCTGCTTATCACGCTCTTGCTTTATTAGCTTCATGCTGTCTAAGTTCTATTCTTCTAATCTTACCAGATGTTGTTTTTGGCAAATCCTCAACAAACTCAACTTTCCTTGGATACTTATAAGGCGCTGTTAATTGTTTTACATGATCTTGAAGTTCCTTTACTAAACTTTCTTGATTAGCACCAATTCCATCTCGTAAAACAACATATGCCTTTACGATATGGCCACGTATCTCATCAGGACTTGCCACTACTGCACATTCTTTAACTGCAGGGTGCTTAACGAGAGCATCCTCCACCTCAAATGGCCCAATTGTATACCCCGAGCTAATGATAATATCATCCCCACGACCTTCAAACCAAAAATAACCGTCTTCATCCTTTTTTGCTTTGTCTCCAGTAATATAAAAGTCCCCCCGGAACTGCATCTTAGTTCTCTCAGAGTCTTTATAGTACTCCTTAAACAATGCTGGAGTATCAATATGTACTCCTATATCTCCTACTTCACCAACTGCACATGGTTTACCAAATTCATCAACTATTTCAACATGATTACCTGGGGTTGGTTTTCCCATCGAGCCAGGTTTGATTTCCATCCCCTTCAATACACCAACTAATAATGTATTCTCTGTCTGTCCATAACCATCACGTACTTCAATACCAAATTCTCTCTTAAAAGTATCTATTACCTCGCGATTTAATGGTTCACCCGCTGAAACAGCACTATGCAAATGCGGAAGCTTGTACTCCGATAAATTATCTACTTTTGCCATAAGACGGTATTCTGTAGGTGTACAACATAAAACATTTATTTGATATTGACTAAGTAGCTCAAGATATTTATTAGGATCAAATTTACCATAAAAAACAAACCCGGCTGCACCACTACCTAATACTGATAAAAACGGACTCCAAATCCACTTTTGCCAACCCGGACCAGCTGTTGCCCATACTGTATCTGTCTCACTAATACTTAACCAATGTGCAGCTGCTGTTTTTAAGTGTGCATATGCCCATCCATGAGTATGAACAACACCTTTTGGATTTCCAGTAGTTCCAGATGTATAAGATAAAAAAGCAGTATCGTCACGAGTCGTTGCTGCTCGTTCAAATTCCTCGCTTACTGATTCCATCTCCTTATCTAAAGATATCCAACCGGGAACTATTTCTCCAATTGAAAATGCCAGCAAGTCATTTTTATCAATCTCAGTAAACTGCTCGATATATGGAAAATAACTAATGACAGCCTTAACATCACCGTGAGAAATACGATATTGTAAATCTTTTGTACGTAACAATTCAGAACTTGGAATGACAACTAATCCAGCCTTTAATGCACCAAGGTAAACCATATAAGCCTCTAAAAGACGTGGAATGATTACTAGGACAGTATCTCCTTTTTTCAAACCTTTTTCTTTAAACACATTACCTACTTTATTTACTTTTTTTAATAACTCTATATATGTAATTTCTTTTTTATTACCTTGTTCATCTTCCCACTTTAAGGCAACTTTTTCAGGATTCGTAGCAAACTTTTCAACTTCTTGTACTAAGTTATAATTTACTGGTGCAATTAAATCTTCTCTTTTCATGATTTTTCCTCCCAGTTATTATTATTTATATTTCTAATTATACAAAAATTTTAATGAGTTTGGGTGGATATCTGTGAATTTTTTATGAGTAAGTTTTATTACCAGGTCATAAATATTTAAAAACATAAAAAGGACGGGATTTCTCCCGTCCTTGTAGCCATCTATTTTTTATTTTTAGAAAGAACCGCCACTCATATTTTGTTGAGCGAAAGATACTAAACGCTTAGTAATTTCTCCACCAACAGAACCGTTAGCGCGAGAAGTTGTATCTGCACCAAGGTTTACACCAAACTCTTGTGCAATTTCGTATTTCATTTGGTCGATTGCTTGTTGAGCACCAGCTACTAGAAGTTGATTACTATTGTTGTTGTTTGCCATGTGCTTTCACCTCCTTGTGAGTATATATTGTGTAAAAACACATGGCATCATTCATTTTAGTAGTTGGTAATTCTTCACAACAATTACACGATTTTCTAACAAGATACAGCTTACTAGTTAAAACAAATCATCAAGATCGTTATCATTAGCACTCTCATAGGTAAACACAAGAGTTTCTGTATGTTCAACAGCTTTTTGGATTAAGCTTTCAAAATCCACGAAACTTTCGTAATACGTAACCTTTTCCAATTTTGGTCTTGTTTTTGGTGCAGCTGGAGCAAAAATGGTACAACAGTCCTCGAAAGGACGTATGGAAATATCATGAGTGTTTATCTTTTTTGCTATATTAATTATTTGGGTTTTATCTGCTGATATTAGCGGTCTAATGATTGGAGTCGATGTAACATTGTTAATTACATACATACTATCTAATGTCTGACTTGCAACCTGGCCTAAACTTTCACCGGTTGCAATTGCCAATCCATCATGTTGTTGTCGTATCGCATCAGTAATGCGAAGCATCATTCTTCTTGTTGAGATCAACGAGTAGTTTTCCGGAACCTGCTTTTGTATCACTTCTTGAATCTCTGTGAATGGTACAATATGCAACTTAATAGAGCCTGAGAAATTTGTAAGTTGCTGTGCTAGGTCAATGACCTTTTGCTTTGATCTCTCATTTGTGTATGGGGGACTAAAGAAATGAACTGCTTCGATCTCAAGTCCTCTTTTCATGGACAAATAGCCGGCAACCGGACTGTCCAATCCACCTGACAACATAAGCATTGCTTTACCACTTACACCAACTGGTAGGCCACCTACTCCCAGTTCGTCTTTAAATGTGATATATGTTGCTTCCTGACGCACCTCAACCCGAATGTCTATATCAGGGTTATGTACGTCAACACGTAATCCTTCAACACTTTTTAAAAGATGGCTACCCAGTTCATAGTTTAATTCATTAGTATCTAGGTGAAATGTCTTATCAGACCTTTTGGTACTAATTTTAAACGTCTTATCTTTATACTCCAATTGTGATAATGCAGCTAATACTCCTTGTTTAATTTGAGTTAGTTCACTTTCCGTTTTCATAGCAAGGCTGAACGATTGAATCCCAATAATTGTTTTTAAATTGTCCATTATTTCCTCATGAGGGTCACCATTTAGTTTTATATAGATCCGATCGCGAGTTTTCTCAAAGCGTATTTTTTCATACTTTGTAAGCTTTACTTGAATATTCCTGGTCAACTTATTAATAAAACGACCACGGTTTCTTCCTTTTGTTGTGATTTCTCCAAATCTTATTAAAATATGATCATATTCCATAACTATTACCTCATTACATTTTTCAGTTTTTCTAATGCACCTTGAATGGTTTCAATCAAAATAGAGACATCTTCAAAGCGATTTTGAGCTGATAAACTTATTCGAATAGAACTATTTGCTAACCCTTTTGAACGACCCATGGCAAGTATTGTTTTACTTGGTAAATTCTTTTTCGAGGAGCATGCAGAAGTTGTTGAAACATAGATTTCTTTTTCTTCTAATAAATGAACAAACACCCCTGGCTTTAGCCCTTCGATAGAAAAATTAATAATATGTGGAGCACTCTTTTTATAAGGGGTATTAATTGATACTCCTTCTATCTTAACTAACTCATTAATAATTGACTCTTTTAAATGTGTAAGATAGGTAATCTTCTCTTCTTTATCCTGTAAAGTAAGACGCAAGGCTTTTGACAGTGCCACAAAGCCTGCCACATTTTCCGTCCCAGCTCGAACCATCATTTCTTGTTCTCCACCAGCAATTAGTGGCTTTAATCTAATACCCTGACGTATATAAAGCACCCCTGTGCCTTTTAGACCGTTAAACTTATGGGCAGAGATGGTGCACAAATCAATATTTGCTTTATATATATCCAGTGGTACTTTTCCAATTCCCTGCACGTGATCCACATGAAATGTAATTTTAGGATATTTTTCTAACATGCGTCCAATTTCTTCTATAGGTTGAATCGCTCCAACCTCGTTATTAACATGAATAACAGAAACAAGTATTGTATCATCTCTTATTTCATTTTCTAGGTCTACTATAGAAACCATTCCATTATTATCTACAGGAAGATACGTAATTTCGAACCCTAATTCTTCAAGTTGATAACATGCTTCACTTACAGACGGATGCTCAATTGAAGTTGTAATAATGTGTTTGCCTCTAGATTGATATTGTAGTGCAATCCCTTTAATAGCTAGATTATTCCCTTCAGAGCCTCCAGAAGTAAAATAGACCTCCTGAGGTTTTGTTCCCAGCAGACTTGCAACCTGACTGCGCGCCTGACTTAGAAGCTTTTCAGCTTGTCCACCAATTCCATGAAGTGAAGAGGGATTTCCAAAATAGGAACTTGCCACTTTTGTATAGGATGCAATTACTTCTTCAAATGGTTTTGTCGTCGCACTATTATCAAGATATATCATATATTTCACCTCACATAGGGCAGAAAATTATTCAATTTGGTCAATATCTATCTTTTGATTGCATCAAAATCATACCATACTATTGTTTTGTAAGAAAAACAATTCTATCTACCTAAACGCAAAAAAATAAAGGCCTTAGCAGGCCCTTATTATTCTTTCTCTAAAAGTTTTTCAATTTTCTTTAATGCACCAGGATCAACATCTTCAATAGCAGTTGCTGCTTGTTCAAGTGCTAATGCATAATCGTAATTTCTAAATGAAAGCTCAGCCTCAATTAAACTGCTCGCAATTCTGTAATTTTTACTGCGGTATCTATTTCCATATTGAATTACCTTCTCTGCAAGATAAACTTGATCAATCATCTCTTCTGTTGTCTCAAATGTTTTGGTTACGAGATCGAGTGCTTCTTGTAGAGCTTGATTTACAGCTGACATATTGAGCGGTTTCTCTTCCAATCTTGCCATTACTTGACTTAAACTTACATTTGACTCAGACATAAGTTCCATATACTTTGGTGGAAGTCCAGGTATGTTACTCTTAGCAATAGTTCTTTTCGAGTCAATTAACATTTTTTTCATTTTTGAAATTTGTTCTCTTGCATGTAGCTCGTCTTTACGAAGAGTTTGAAGCATCTCGGAATAGTTTAGATGATCTTCTTTCACTTCTTGAATATCTTCATACACTTTCTCCAGCTCTGCCCTTACCAACGAATACGCTACTTGGTCTTCTTCTAACTTAGTTTGAACTGCTACATATTGTTTAACCAATTGTTTAATTTGTTTTACAATGTTACGGTGTCTTTCCAAATCCTGTTCAGTAAGATGATAACTTTGTTGAACAAAAGCCGTTTCCTCTTCCGTCTTTTTGCTACCTTCAACTAATAGATGTAAATCTTCTTCGATTTTGTCAACCTCAGTAGCAACAAATTGATTTGCCTTTACTTCCTTCTCCAATAAGTCATATAAAGTTTCTATTGATTCTCTAATTTCTTCGATTCCATTTTTCACTTCGTCTAATTCTAACTCTTCAGTAAGTGTGATGAAGTTGGCTAATTGCTTTCTCATTCTCTCAATTTCTTTATCTACTTGAATATGTTCAAGTAAGTACCCATCATTCCCCATCTGACTATATCCTTCATGTATTTCATCCAGTTGGTTAGGCAGTATACTTTGACACTCCTGTAAAATATGTGGAATCTCATCCATTTGGACTTGAGTAACAGCCAAGCTGTCCTTTATAACCAATACAACCTCTCTTGCTTCAAGATAATTCCCATTGGTAGTTGCTTCCTCAAAGTCCTTAAATTTATCATTAACATCATCCAGTTTTATTTCTAACTTAATCTCAGCTCTTCCAAAAGTATGCCGATGTGCCAATAAAGTCTTCTTTAATTCTCGGTAGAGCTTATTTAACTCGTCTACTTCAGTTCGGTTTTTTTCTTCACTACCCACTAAATCCTTTAATTCATCTAGTATGACTGAAATATTATTTTCTGCATCATTTAAAATAGCTTCGATCTGACTTAGTACACGTTTCGCCTTAGAAAATCGATACTTATCAGCATAATCTTCAGCATCAAACAATAGTTCCTCAACATCTGGTAATGAAACAGTTACAATTTCATCCCATTGCCTTCTCCACTTTTCAAACAATTCTTCTGTTTGGCCAGTCATATTTAACTCTTTCACCTTAGAAATCTCATCCGTTACAGGCCGATTCATCATATCAATCTTCCAGGCCTCGAGTTTATCTACGGCTTTATATATTTTTTTCCTTGAATAGAATCCATATATTGCAATTCCACCCACTACTAGTATTATGCCGATTATGATTTCCATAACTTGGCCCCCTTGCTCCACGAATCATCTATCATTCTAAAATTTATCCCGGTGTAACCGCACCTAAAACATCTACTCATAACATGAAGTGAAAAGGTGTTTAGGCGGGCAATAACGGACACTAACATCTATATTGCTGAGATGGTCTTTTTAGGGCTAGCCCTTAGAAATATCAATCAAGATTTTCGTTACTAACACTTAACAGAAATGATCAAATAACCCACTGATTGATGTTTAAAATTATGTAAAAACCATCATTATCTCGATAAATTTATATCAGAAGTTTTTTTAATGTATTTATAATGTATTTATGATACCATGTAAACGACATTTTTTGACTAAAACTTTTAAAATTTTTTACAAATTTTATTTAAAAATGAGGGATTTGTCGATGAAGGCAGACGGTCACATCCATACTCCATTTTGTCCACATGGAACAAAGGATTCATTTGAGAAGTATATTAAGAGAGCAATTCAATTAGGTTATCGTGAAATATCATTCACTGAACATGCTCCGCTTCCTAGGAATTTTGTGGATCCAACTCCTGATAAAGATAGTGGAATGGATATAAATAGACTTGGGGAATACTTTGCAGATTTATCTTTTCTAAAGAAAAAATATGCTTCTGAATTAAAAATTAATATTGGATTAGAAGTAGATTTTATTATAGATTTCGAAAAGGAAACAAAATCCTTTTTGGATGAATATGGGCAGTTTTTAGATGACAGCATTCTTTCAGTACATTTCCTAAAAAAAGATCAAACATACTATTGCATGGATTATAGCCCAGATGTATTTCAGGAAATGATTGTAGCATTTTCATCAGTAGAAGCTGTATACGAGGCGTACTATGATACTCTTTTACATTCCTTGGCAGCAGATCTAGGAGTCTATAAACCTAAGCGAATTGGCCATATTACACTCGTTCATAAGTTTCAAAAAAAATTCCCACCCACTTACCGTTTTGAAAGTAAAGTAGGGCAGGTATTGGACCGCATTGCAAAACAGGGGTATAGCCTTGACTATAATGGGGCCGGAATTAATAAGCCGCTCTGCAGGGAGCCTTATCCACCTAGTAGCGTAGTTAAAGAGGCAATCAAACGAAAAATCCCTCTAGTCTATGGCTCTGACTCTCATAGCTCGAAGGATTTACATCAAGGTCATGATTTTCTTTATCCAGAGGCGAATCTAGTATCACCAACTCAAAGTTAGTAATTTACAGGTATCGGTGACAATTTATCCTTTACTTTTTGAGTTGGGAGGCAAATTGTATAATTGACCCACTTCTCAACTTCCCTGCTATACTGTTCTGTTACATACACCTCATATGGCATAATATGTAGAACTTCGGACATATATTGCGGGTGTAGGTATGGCATGGAGAGCATACCTTTAAGCTGCATAATGGCATAAGGAATTGGCACCATGTTGAATTCTTGTTGTTTGATTCCTGTTTCAAAGATAACTTGGAAATAGTACTTTTCCTTCGTCATATATGTCGTCATAATTTCGCGAATTAAAGTGGTATCGAACGTAATTTCTCTCAGGACAAACCTTGTAAGATGACGATTTTCTTTTTGGTAGTTCATGATTCCTCTTATAACCAACAATAAACATTCGCGTGCTGAACGACTATCTAATTCAATATAAGCTCTTTCAATAATGGCTACATATCCTTCTAGATAGGAGGATACAAGATATTCTAGTAGACCTTCTTTGTTACCAAAATAATAGGAGATATTAGCAACATTACAATTCGCCTTCTTGGCAATTTCACGGACTGTTGTGCCATCATATCCTTTCGTATTAAATAAAAATGCAGACGAATCAATAATTCTTTGCTTCATACTCGTATTTTTCATAACCGCCTCACCTCACCCGTATAGTTATATATATACGTTTCTAGAAGGAAAGTAAGATTCCTTTAAGATTTTATCGACAAGTCATGCGGATATTAAGATATTTTGATATGATTATGTAGTATTAACTCAATTGGAGGGGGATTTTCATGTTTAATGTCGAACAATATAAAGGCAAAAAAGAAGAAAATTATCAGCTTGTTATAAAACAACTACAAGCTTTAATAGAAGACGAATCAGACCAAATTGCAAATTTAGCAAATGCTTCTGCATTACTTAATCAATTTTTAGATAATATCAATTGGGTTGGGTTCTATCTCACAAAAGAAGATGAGTTGGTATTAGGACCATTCCAGGGGTTACCAGCATGTGTGCGAATTAAATTTGGCCGTGGAGTATGCGGAACGGCTGCCCAAAACAAACAAACAGAAAGAGTAGCAGATGTACATTTATTTCCAGGACATATTGCATGTGATAGTGCGTCCCAATCTGAGATAGTAGTACCTATGGTTAAGGACGGACAAGTTATTGGAGTTCTCGATATCGATAGCCCAATAAAAGATCGCTTTGATGAAGTCGACCAAAAATGTTTAGAAGAATTTGTTGAGGTTCTTGTAAAGTACGTATAATATGAAAACCACTTTTCACTCTAGAAAAGTGGTTTTTTTACTAACTCTTTTGATTTACCTGTCTCTTTTCTCCACTCAGCTTTTTCATTAAGAGGACAAGCGTATCAATATCTTCTGGACTTAACTCCTCATATCGGTCTAATTCTCTTTTTATAAAAACAACAGTCGTATTCTCAACCTTTTTATCTCGAATAAAATATGTAGAAATTGAGCCAGTTACCATTCCAATTAAACCAATTCCAAATAACATTAAAACAATTGCTATAACCCTGCCAAATCCTGTTTCGGGAGAAATATCCCCGTACCCAACAGTGGTAGCTGTTACAATAGCCCACCAAATTGCATCTTCATATGTAGCAATATTAGGTTCTAATAGTTTAATTGGAATTGCAGCAATAAATATTAATAAAAATGTCCATACAATTACTTTGTCAAGATTGTTCGTCTTTAAGATTTTCCCCATTGGTAAACGTGAAAATATGGCAAGTAAACGAAACAATCTAATAAGCCTTGCAAACCTTGCAAAACGAAATATTGAATCTAAAGGAATTATTGCAATAATGTCAAATGGGTGAGTTTTGATGTACTCCCACTTCTTCTTACTTTTGAACAGTCTAACCGAAACATCTATTACAAATATTCCCCAAATAAATCGGTCCACGAGCAACCAACTAGGTTGATTAAACCATATACCTATTACAGACGTAATAGCGAGTATACCCATAAAAGTTTCATAGTACAGCTCCTTTTTATTCACTTATACGCCCCTCCCAAGTATTTTGTATATGGTGGTAAACAAAAGACCAAATCACATGATTTGGTCTTTTTAAAACGTATTACTAATTGCAAGCTATTAATTAAATTTTATTCAGCGCCTGTTCTAAATCATTCCAAATATCTTCCCAAGACTCGAGCCCTACTGATAAACGAATTAAGTTATCGGTAATGCCCATTTCTAGTCTTGCATCCTCTGGTACAACTGCATGTGTCATGGTTGCAGGATGTTGAATTAGAGTTTCTGTATCTCCTAAACTAACTGCTATCTTAATCAATTCGAGCTTGTTAAGAAATAACTGGGCATCCTGTTTAGTTCCATTTATCGTAAAAGATATTAATCCCCCAGGTTTACGCATTTGCTTTTTCATAATCTCATAGGCAGGATGTTCTTGATCGCCTGGATAATAGATATTTTCTATATTGTTATGTTCCTTTAATAAGGATGCAATTTTCTCTGCATTTTCACAATGTCGGTCCATACGGACTGGAAGTGTTTTTAACCCACGTAATAAAAGCCATGCATCAAAGGGTGATATAATTCCACCAATGTCTTTTCTAGTTGTCATTGCTACTTCTTGAATGAACTCGCTTTTACCTACAACAAGCCCAGCAATTACATCACCATGCCCGCCAATATACTTTGTTGCACTATGGATAACGACATCACACCCTAACAATAGAGGCTGTTGCAAATAAGGCGAACTAAATGTATTGTCTACGACTACCAAAAGATTATGTTGCTTCGCTATAGCTACAACCTTCTTTATATCTATTAATCTCATTGTTGGATTAATCGGAGTCTCAATATAAATTAATTTAGTTGTAGGTTTAATCTTCGAGACAATCTCATCTTCATTCGTCATGTCGCTAAAATCATGCTCAATGTTGTACTTTTCCTCCATTAACTGCAATAAACCAAACGTACAACCATAAAGGCCTTGTGAACATAAAATATGATCTCCAGACTTTGTTAAAGCAAGCAATATTGCAGACACAGCAGCCATTCCTGAACCAAAGGCTAATCCTGCCTCGCCACCCTCTAATAACGCTATACGCTCCTCTAACAGCCTAACTGTGGGATTACCGAGTCGTGAATAAATGAAACCACCTTCCACTCCCGCAAAACGATCCTCTCCTTGTTCAGCTGTTTCGAACGTAAATGTGGATGTTTGATACAAAGGTGGTGTCAGACTTCCACTTTGTGCTGAAGATGAATACCCTCCATGAATGGCTAACGTATCAAAACTTTTACTCTCACTACTCATTACCTTTCCTCCTTGGCAACTCTGTTACTATATTTAGCATATGACATACAAGCTTGTATTGAAAGCGTTTTCTTTTTTCGTAGCGGATTACTCGCTTTTTAGAAATAATAAAGTAATGCTCTAAAGGGATAAATTGGAATTTAAAAAGTCGGTTTATACTTAGACCTAAAAAAAGACATCCAAGATTGGATGCCGTTCTTAACAAACTGTATTTTCACTTGCAATAACCTGATTTTTACCTGATTGCTTAGCCATATATAAAGCATTATCTGCCCTATGGAATAGACTTTGAAACGTTTCTTTGCATTCCTTATTCCATGTTGCAACACCACAGGAAATGGTAATTTTAGGATTAGAGTGTATTTCTACCCTCTCTACTAATCTCTCAGCGACTATTAATCCAGCCTTAAGATCTACCCGTGGTAAATAGATTGCCAACTCTTCGCCGCCCCACCTTGCTCCAATATCATCATCACGGATATTCTCTTTAATAAGGTCAGCAATTTGAACAATGGCAGCGTCACCAACTTGATGCCCATACGTGTCATTGATACCCTTAAAATTATCAATATCCACTAAAATAAAAGTACCATAAGCATCGGTGTCCATTGAATATTGAACCATATTCTCAAGATGGTTTCTAGAATATAATTTTGTTAAATAATCAGTTATAACCAATTTTTCTAGTTCTTCTCGTAAGATAGAATTAGAAAAAGCTAATGAAGAATGATGAATCAGAGACTGTAAAAGCTTAAACTTATCAAATGAAAAATAATATGGACTTTCGTGAAGTACAATTGCTGCACCAATTATTTGATTTTGTTGAACCATCGGTACAGACATCATTGATCGATAAATACTATCCATGAAATGAGAATCAGTCTGCAAGTCTCCTATAAAGAGGGGTTCATTTTCATTGAAAACTTTGTAATAGCAATAATCTATATATTTTTTTCCATGGTCGTCCTCAAAAAATTGTGTACTCCCAGGCAAGACCTCCATATGCTCTTTTCCAAATAAAAAGAACCCTACTTCTTTCGCACCGAATGATTTTTTTATTTGAGTAGACATAAAGGTCATTGTATCGGTTAAACGTAAGTTGGAATTTAGTCGATGGGATGTTTCATTTATTAATTGCAAATCTGCAATTAACTGTTTAGATTGTTGATAAAGTTGGGCATTTTCAAAGGCATTTCCAGCAGTATTTGCTAACAATTCGATAAACTTTATCTCTGATTCCGGGAATTCCAATGCATTATGGGCATTAATTTGTAAGACTCCATAGATCCCTTGTCTACCTTTTAAAGGAGCATACAGATTCGATTTCTTTTCAGCAATTGAATCCTCAATCTGAATAGTCCCCGAAACAAATGCCTGCATTACTGCAGTATTTTCACCGTTTTCATGATGCTGAATTGCTTTAATCGGAATAACATTATGACTGGTATTGTCATGTGCCAAATATAATGTGTATGTAAATGATGGGTATACATCTTGTAATGTATGTATAACCTCCTCAAGCACAGCATCTATATCCATTGTCGAATGAAACTTAGCAGTTACCCTAAATAACTGCTCATATCTCACTTCATCATTTTGAAAATTCATTTTTATCACCCATCTACCATTTGAAGATACTTCTTCTATATAATACTATTATATACATAACCGATGGATTTTTCTTTAAAAAAGTATAATTATATTCTCAAAAATTCAAATTTATTGTAAAAACAAACAGAAAAAGGTAATTTTAGCTCAAGTTTTCGTTATATATCCTCAATAAATAGAAAGACTCCACTTACTAATAATTCTTCCTAATTTGCTTTCTTACAAGACTACTTGACTTCACCTCGTAAAAATCATATAATGGTCGTTGTGTAAAATATTGCAGCAAATGTGAGTAGGTTTTTGTTCTATTTTGTTCCTCTGCGAGTTTTTAAAGCTCAAAAGAAGGTGTATCTTGTAACTCTCTGCTGCTAGAGCGAGGATACATGAAAACAAAATAGCCAGGAACATCTAGCACATCTGTTTTTATTTTACAACAAAATAAAAACATTGAAGGAGGAGTCATTCATGGCTCGTTATACAGGTCCAAGCTGGAAATTATCCCGTCGTCTTGGCATTTCATTAAGTGGTACTGGTAAAGAATTAGAAAAGCGTCCTTACGCTCCTGGACAACATGGTCCAAACCAACGTAAGAAGCTTTCTGAGTATGGTTTACAATTACAAGAGAAGCAAAAGCTTCGTCATATGTACGGTATGAATGAGCGTCAATTCCGTAACTTGTTCGACACTGCTAGTAAAATGAAAGGTATCCTTGGTGAAAACTTCATGATTCTTTTAGAATCACGTTTAGATAACCTAGTTTACCGTCTTGGTCTTGCTCGTACTCGTCGTCAAGCACGTCAATTAGTTAACCATGGTCATATCCTAGTTGATGGAGCTCGTGTAGATATTCCATCATACCGCGTTAAACCTGGTCAAACAATTGCAGTTCGTGAAAAATCACGTAACCTATCTGCAGTTAAAGACGCTATCGAAGCAACTACTTTTGTGCCAGACTATGTAACATTTGATGCTGATAAATTAGAAGGAACATTCACTCGTTTACCTGAGCGTTCTGAACTACCAGCTGAAATTAACGAAGCATTAATCGTTGAGTTCTACTCACGTTAATCATCCTAAAGAAGAGGATGGGGACATGGTCCCTGTCCTCTTTTTGGTTTTATTCTGAAGCTCGATGGAATATACCACGTTCCTAATTAATGACAATCACATACGCTTGTTGAAGGAAATTACGAACTAAAAAAGCAAACGGCTCAAAGAACCGTTTGCCTAAATGTTAATATTTAATTAAATAATATTTCTTCTTACCTCGACGGATCACTGTAAATTGTCCTTCAATTCGTTGTGCTCCTGAGATCACAGCATCAACTTCTTGAATTCTTTCGCCATTCACATATATTGCACCGTTAGCAATGTCTTCTCTTGCTTGACGTTTTGATGGAGAAATTTTACTCATAACTAATAAATCTACTAGACCAACTTCAGCATCTCCCTGATACTCGAAAGAAGGCACATCTTTGAATCCTTGAATAATTTCTTCAGCACTTAATTCACTTATTGTACCACTAAATAATGCGGTGGAAATTTTCATAGCTTGCTCTAATGCCGCTTCGCCATGAACCAACTTGGTAACTTCTTCAGCTAATGTCTTTTGTGCGATACGTTTCTCAGGTGCTTCAGCCATTTCAGCTTCAATTTTTCCAATTTCATCTTGTGTTAGGAACGTAAAATATTTTAGATAACGAATCACATCTCGATCATCAGTGTTAATCCAGAATTGGTAGAATTCATATGGAGATGTTTTTACTTTATCTAACCAAATCGTTCCACCCTCTGTTTTACCAAATTTAGTACCATCTGCCTTTGTTACAAGGGGAATCGTTAATCCAAATGCTTTTGCATCATCTACTGATTTTCGAATTAACTCTAATCCTGCAGTTATATTTCCCCATTGATCACTTCCACCAATTTGGAGCTTACATCCTTCATTTTCATATAACTTCAAGAAATCATAAGATTGTAAAATCATATAACTAAATTCAGTAAAAGAAATACCAGCGTCTAAGCGAGATTGTACTGAATCCTTGGCAAGCATATAATTCAATCCAAAGCTCTTCCCAATATCACGTAAAAATGTGATTAGATCCAGGCTACCAATCCAATCGTAGTTATTTGCAATTTGAGCTGGATTTCCTTCAGCTTCAAAATCTAAAAATCGAGAAAGCTGTCCTTTAATACTAGCACTATATTGCTCAACTACTTCCTGTGAATTCAGTGTTCTCTCAGCCTTTTTCCCACTAGGATCACCGATTAATCCGGTCGCTCCACCAACTAATGCAATTGGTTGATGCCCAGCAATCTGGAATCTTCTTAAACAAAGAATTCCAACTAAATGTCCAATATGTAAGCTATCTGCTGTAGGATCAAACCCACAGTATAATTTTACCTTTTCATCTTTTAATATGGTTCGCAATCCATCTTCATCTGTAACTTGATTTATAAGGCCTCTAAATGCCAAGTCCTGTAATACATCCATGAGCAAATCTCCTTTTACCTTTATTAGAGTGTAGTCCTCACTATATATGTGGGTTTTGATAGAAATACTTTCGATTGCTTTCATATCCACGGATGCCCAAATTTTATAAGTTTGCCTCTAAAACATATTAGAAAACTCTGGGCAAATATACGCTGAGTTGTATTTGATTGATATAGCTTTTTCTAACATATACCGTTTGTTCTTGTCAAATTAAATACTGGAAATTTACAAAATAATACTAATATCTACACCGTATATGCTATAATGTACTTGATTTTAGGGGGATGATTATGAAATTAAATAAATCACAAATTTTTGAAAGAATAAGATCTTTTTGGCAAAGCATTTATACAAATAAATTCATTAAAGGAATAACAAGTAGAAGATTGCGTAAAGGCGCTAGAGTTACATATGGTGTCGTTTGGAACCTATTTTTACTCTTCTTTATAATAGGGCTTATGGGATTGGGCTTTGCTGGTGGTGCTGGCGCAGGCTATTTTGCTTCTTTAGTAAAGGATGAACCTATACGTACCTATGATAGTTTACGCAAAGACATCTATAACTACGAAGAAAACACAGAACTGTATTTTGACAATGAAGTCTATTTTGGGCAACTAAGATCGGACTTACAGCGTGAAGAGGTTAAACTTGAAGATGTTTCGGACTATGTCATAGATGCTGTAATCGCAACAGAAGATCAGTATTTTTATGTTCATGATGGTGTCGTTCCTAAGTCAATCTTACGTGCTATTGTTCAAGACGTAACTAACTCTGCTACACAAACGGGAGGAAGTACGTTAACTCAGCAACTAATTAAAAATCAGATATTATCAAATGAAGTATCATTTGATCGTAAGGCAAAGGAAATTCTAATTGCCCTTCGACTTGAAAAGTTTTTTGACAAAGATGAAATACTCGAAGCATATCTAAATGTAATTCCTTATGGACGTAATTCATCCGGACGTAATATAGCAGGTGTTCAAACTGCTGCTAAAGGGATATTTGGAGTTGATGCTAAAGATTTAAATTTACCACAGGCGGCTTATATTGCTGGGTTACCACAAAATCCTTATGTATACACACCTTTCTCTAATAAAGGTGGACAGGTAAAAGAAAATCTGGAGCCCGGACTAAATCGAATGAAAACAGTATTAAATCGAATGCTCTCTGCGGGATTTATAAATGAAAAAGAATATGAAGAGGCATTAGCCTACGATATTACAGCGAATTTTGCACCTCCTAAGTTTGAACCTACAGAACAATATCCTTGGTTAACGGCTGAGGTTGAAAAAAGAGCTACAGAAATTTTATTACTAAAAATTGCTAAAGAAGACGGCTACGAAGAGGCTGATTTAAAATCAAATAATGAACTTTATAAATATTATGAAGCTGTGGCGGATAAAAATCTTCGCCAAAACGGCTATAAAATTTATACAACCATTGACAAAGAAGTTTATGATGTAATGCAAGAAGTTGCTAGAAACTTTGAATACTATGGCCCTGATAAGGAAGAAACAAAGAAAGATCTAGAAACCGGTCAAGATGTTAAAGTTATGGAACCTGAGGAGCTAGGCTCTGTATTAATTGAAAATAAAACAGGTAAAATCATTAGTTTTGTTGGTGGTCGTGATTTTGAACGTGAACAGACTAACCATGCTCTAAAGGCTAAGAGATCTAATGGTTCAACAATGAAACCACTACTTGATTATGCACCTGCTTTGGAAAGCGGAAAAGTACAACCTGGTAGTGTCATTGCTGACGTAGTTTTTCAACATGGCGTTTGGGCACCGAAGAACGTAGGTGGCTCGAATGACTTTGATGGATTAATGTCTGCAAGACACGCATTAAAATGGTCAAAGAATATTCCTGCTGCAAAAGTCTATCTTAGTAATTTAGATAATAAACCTATCTCTTATTTAGAGAAAATGGGCTTTACTTCTTTACATGAAAGTGACTATAGTGCCCCTTCTCTGTCTATTGGTGCAATGACAGACGGCGTGTCAGTTGAGGAAAATGTTAATGCATATGCAACATTCGCAAATGAAGGAAAATTCATTGATGCTTATATGATTGAAAAAATCGTTTCAAACGATGGTGAAGTCATTTATGAACACGAGGTAAAACCGGTTGAAGTATTCTCACCACAAACAGCTTATTTAACGCTCGATATGATGCGTGACGTTGTTAATGGTGGTAGTGGTGCTGCTCTAAATGGTTATTTAAAGTTTAACGCTGATTGGGCAGGTAAAACTGGGACATCTCAAAACTGGTGGGATATTTGGTTTGTTGCTACAAACCCAAATATTACATTTGGTAACTGGATAGGATATGATACTCCTAAAAAAGTAGAAAATGCAAAAGGACTGAATTACTCAAGAAGAAATATCCTTTTATTTGCAGAGCAAATGAACGCAGTTTTTGATATTCGACCTGATTTAGTTCAACCAAAAGAAAACTTTAAAATGCCAGGTGGAATTGTAACTCGTTCTTACTGCGGACTATCTGGATTGCTGCCTTCTGATTTATGTAGAGAAGCTGGATTGGTTCAAACAGATATTTATAATGCCAAGTTTGTTCCGAATAAGGTTGATGATAACCTGGTTAGAGGTAAGTATATAGAGGTCGATGGTAAAGCATACCGCGTTCCAGAAAGTGCTCCTTCTGAATTTGTTCAGGAAGGAATCATGATAAAAAAAGAGTTCCTTGAACTACATGATTTAAAAGATGATACAGCTATACGCCAATTACTACCAAGTAATAATAATTGGAGTAAATTAGTAATAACTGAAACAGACGAGTTAATAGATAATGGCTCTGTCCCATCTCAAGTCAAAGGTGCATCTATAGCCTCCGGAGTATTGAAGTGGGCTAAGCATGAACACAACGACGTGATCGGCTATCGAATTTATGCAGCAGCTAATTTTACAACTGATTTCAAAAAGATTGGGAGCATACCAGCTACAAAGGTTCTCCAATTTAATGTTGGAAATACTGTGGCGGCTTATTATATAACTGCCGTCGACGTGTCAGGTAACGAAACACCACTTACCAACTCTGTTTTAATCAAAAATGGGGATTATCAACCGGAACCTATTGAAATTGCACCGCCAGTTCCCGAGGAAGATGGAAATGATGAGGGGACCGGCGATGGTGAAGGTAATGGAAATGGAAATGGGAATGGCAGAGGTAATGGTAGAGGTAATTAAAAGAGAAAGAGGTGGTCCAATGGACCACCTCTTTTTTACCTTTATTCAGCAGAAACCCCCTACTTTTATAAGTAGGGGATGGAATGTAAAAAGAGTATACAATTCAGTCGGGGTACAAACTCCGACTGAATAAAGTTAAAGCCCCGGCGGATGCCTCGATTTTTAAAAGGAAAATTTTCCTGTGGGCTGCAACTAACAATCAGTGGGGAACGCAGAACCCCCACTGATTGAAGTTTCACTTTATCGAGCAAGCTCGAAAAAAACGGACGCATTTGTAATTTCTATTAATCTTCCATTGTAGATAAATCACCAGTAGGTAAATCTAATTCCCAAGCTTTTAGCACGCGTCTCATTATTTTACCACTTCTTGTTTTAGGAAGTTTATCCTTAAACTCTATTTCACGAGGTGCTGCATGTGCTGCTAGACCTCTTTTAACAAAGTTTCGGATTTCTTCTTTAAGTTCATCTGATGGTTGATGCCCTTCACGAAGCGCAACAAAAGCCTTAATAATTTCCCCTCGAACAGGGTCTGGTTTTCCGATAACGCCGGCTTCTGCTATTGCCGGATGCTCCACAAGCTTACTTTCAACCTCAAATGGGCCTACACGCTCTCCTGAAGTCATAATTACATCATCTACTCTTCCTTGGAACCAGAAGTAGCCATCTTCATCCATATAAGCAGAATCACCTGAAACATACCAGTCACCAGGCATGAAATATGATTCATACTTGGCTGGGTTATTCCAGATCTTATACATCATTGATGGCCAACCTTTCTGAATAGCCAAGTTACCCATGCGATAAGGTGGCAGTTCATTTCCTTGGTCATCAACAATTGCTGCTTTTATACCAGGGAATGGTTTCCCCATTGATCCGGGTTTAATGTCCATACACGGATAATTACTAATCAATTGCGCACCAGTTTCAGTCATCCACCAGTTATCATGAATTCGTAGATTAAAGACTTTAGCGCCCCATCTTACTACTTCAGGGTTAAGAGGTTCACCAACGCTTAGGACGTGGCGAAGAGAACGCAAGTCGAATTGTTTAACAAGTTCATCACCAGCACCCATAAGCATTCTAAAAGCTGTTGGTGCGCTATACCACACTGTAATTCCGTAATCTTCTATTGTTTGGTACCAGCTTTCTGGTTTAAAACGCCCTCCTACAATTACATTAGATGCACCGTTAAGCCATGGTCCAAAGATTCCATAAGATGTACCAGTAACCCAACCTGGGTCTGCCGTACACCAATATATATCATCTTCTTTTAAGTCAAGTACCCATTGTGCTGTTTGATATTGTTGAATCATCGCATTGTGGACATGTAATACACCCTTAGGCTTTCCTGTTGAACCTGAGGTATAGTGCAGTAGCATTCCATCTGTACGTTCAACCCACTCAATTTGAAGGTCTTTACTAGCTGTTTTCATTCTTCCTAAGAAATCAACAAAAGGTCCGTCCTCTTTAACATCTTCACCAACTAACACAATGTGCTTTAATGATGGCAATTCTGTAAAAGGTACTCGGTCAACAAGCTCTGGTGTTGTTACAATAACCTTCGCTTCACTATCCTCTAAACGGTCTCTTACTGCACCTTCCATAAATGCTTCAAAAAGTGGTCCCACAATGGCACCAAGCTTAATAGCACCAATTACTGTAAAGTAAAGTTCAGGAGAACGTGGCATAAAGACAAATACACGATCACCTTTTTCAACATCTGCTGCCTGCTTAAGCACGTTTGCAGCACGGTTTGAATTTTCCTTCATTTCTTTAAATGTATATTTTTCTTCCCTGGATGGATCACGGTAATACAATGCTACTTTATTTTTTCTTGCCCCTTCTGCATGTCGGTCAATTGCTTCATAAGCAATATTTACTCTACCTGTATCCGACCAAGAAAAATTCTTCTCTACATCCGACCAATTAAAACTTTCATAAGCTAGATCATAATCTTTTAAATTAAAATCGCCTTTTGTTGCTGGTAGCGCTTCCACTTTCACTTGTTTATCCCCCTTATGTAAGTATTATCTATTATATTATAGTACAATTTTTTCCTTTTCTCAATTTTTTAAATTTTTTATATATAATAATAGTAGCTTCAATTGTATAATAAAAGTGAAACAACTATTAGGTGGATTACCTTAATAGTTGCTTGTTTAGAATGATTGCGTACATGTCATAAAATGTGGACTACTGTTCATACCTGTTAAACGTAACTTTATGTGAAAACGCTTTATTACGAATTAATTCATGTATAATGGTAGATGAAATAATTAACGGTGGTGAAATTGTGGAACATAAAAAAACATATAATGCAAAAGAGCTTAAGACACCGTATGGGAGTCTCATTATAGAAGGACCAATAACTGGCGAAGCACTTGCTGGTTATGAGTTCCATCATGATTTAGTTGCTTTTCGTCCGCCTAATCAACAGCATAAAGCATTAGTAGAAATCGCAGACTTACCAGAAGGAAGAATCATTATTGCCAGAGATCAACACACTGTTGTTGGATATGTTACATACCTCTACCCAGACCCGCTAGAACGTTGGTCAGAAGGAAAAATTGAAAATTTAATAGAATTAGGTGCGATTGAAGTTATTCCAAAATATCGGGGTTGTGGAGTTGGTAAAAACCTTCTAATTGTTTCAATGATGGATGATGCCATGGAAGACTATTTGATTATAACTACCGAATATTATTGGCATTGGGACTTAAAGGGTACTGGCTTAAATGTTTGGGAATATAGAAAAGTAATGGAGAAAATGATGAACGCAGGAGGATTAGTTTGGTTTGCAACTGACGATCCTGAAATCAGTTCTCATCCTGCAAATTGCCTTATGGCCCGGATTGGTAACCGTATTGATAGAGAAACCATTGAAAGATTTGATAGACTCCGATTTATGAATCGATTCATGTATTAGGTATTGAATATTCTTATCCCAATTACCTAAAGAACAAGGGGGATTTCATCATGATTATAGAAGAGATTATGAAAAAAACTGTGACGACACTCTCATCCACAGATACAATTGCAACAGCAATTAAAATAATGGATGCACAAAAGATAAGACATATTCCAATCGTGAATCCAGGTAATGAAATTGTTGGGTTAATCAGTGATCGAGATATTCGTGATGCAAAGCCATCAAAATTAGACTTTACAGATCAAAAAAAATTACTGGATACACAAATTATTGAGATTATGGTCAAAGATGTTATAACAGGTCACCCATTAGATTTTGTAGAAGAAGTTTCTGCTATATTTTATGAACGACGGATAGGCTGTTTACCAATTGAGTCTGATGGAAAGTTAGTCGGGATAATTACTGAAACTGATTTACTTCATACATTAGTACAACTTACTGGTGCACATCAACCAGGATCCCAACTTGAAGTAAAGGTACTAAATAAAACAGGTGTCCTTGCAGATGTAGTAAATGTTATAAAAACTCAAAAAGTTAATATTAATAGTGTTCTAGTCTATCCCGATAAGGATCCACAATATAAAGTATTAGTATTTAGGATTCAAACAATGAATCCTACGGGGATTATTACTAATCTAAAAAAAGAAGGTTACACTGTTATGTGGCCTAATATACCAGGGATGCATTATGAATAGAGAATCTGTGTTTGTCTATTCCGATCAATTTCTAAAATACAGATTTAGTAATGACCATCCCTTTAATCAGACTCGGGTAAAACTTACATATGATTTATTAAAGAGCTTGAATGTTTTAGATGACAATCAAATTATTGAACCACGAATAGCTACTGATGAAGAATTAGAGCTTGTCCACGATCCAAAATTTATACAGGCAGTAAAGCTTGCTGGAGAAGGAAAGTTGCCAGAAGAGACAGCAAATAATTACGGAATTGGTACAGAGGACACACCTATTTTCCCTGGAATGCATGAAGCAAGTGCATTACTTGTCGGAGCAACTTTAACTGCTGTTGACGAGGTAATGTCTGGAAAATCGAAGCATGCTCTTAGTTTAGGAGGGGGACTTCACCACGGTTTTAGAGGGAAAGCATCCGGATTTTGTATTTATAATGATAGTGCAGTAGCTATCCGTTATATGCAAAAAAAATATAATGTCAAAGTCCTCTATGTCGACACTGATGCTCATCATGGAGATGGTGTACAGTGGACATTTTATGATGATCCTGATGTTTGTACTCTGTCCATCCATGAAACTGGACGCTATTTATTCCCTGGAACAGGCAATATTAACGAAAGAGGAGCCGGCAAGGGGTATGGGTATTCTTTTAATATACCTGTAGATGCCTTTACCGAGGATGATTCATGGCTGCACGCTTATACAACAGCATTTAGGGCAGTAACTGAGTTTTTCAAGCCAGATATCATCTTTACTCAGAATGGTGTAGATTCACATTATTATGACCCTTTAACCCATTTATCTGCAACAATCAAAATTTACCGAGAAATTCCAAAACTTGCCCATCAATTGGCACATGAATATTGTGATGGTAAATGGATAGCAGTTGGTGGAGGGGGCTATGATATTTGGAGAGTTGTACCAAGAGCTTGGTCGTTAATTTGGCTGGAGATGATTGATAAGTCAGACATAACTGGTCCACTACCTGAGGAATGGATTAACCAATGGCAACCAAAAACAACAGTAAAGTTACCTTCGCATTGGGAAGACGACCAAGATCTCTACCCACCTATCCCTCGTAAACCGGAGATAGAAGAAAAAAATGCATTAACAGTTGAAAAGGCACTGTATCCAATCCGAAAGAATACAAATAATACTTCAATATAAATGCCTGCTCAACAGGATCAAACCAGATTAACCCTTACAATTCTGAAAGTGGGAAATAGGATTCATCATCAGTCATCGTTCCTTTAATGAAGTTACTCTTTATTAAAGCATAAAAAATCACGGCAACATATTGTATTTGCCGTGATTTTTTATTTATTGCTTCGTAGAATCTCTATACTCAATACGATGTGGAAGAACAACAATTTGTTCGTCTACTTGCTCTTTATTCATATATTTAGTTAATAATCTCATTGCCACAGCTCCAATATCATACATTGGCTGTACTACTGATGTTAGTTGTGGACGGACCATTAACGCAAGACGAGTATTATCGAAACCAATAATTTCAATATCATCTGGTATTGAAATCCCGAGATCTTGCGCACTGTGAATAACTCCTAGAGCCATTTCATCAGTAGCAACAAAAATTGCGGTTGGTTTATCTGCTAACTCATTTAGACGTTCAAAGCCCTCTATTCCAGAATCATATGTATAGTCACCCTCAACAACATATTCTTCATTAAAAGAGAGTCCAGCAGTCTCAAGTGCACGCTTATATCCCGCTAACTTTTTCTCTGAATTGACTGGCTCACTCATCGGTCCACTTACGAATGCAATTTTTTTATGTCCTTTAGCTGCTAATTCAGAAACTGCATCAAATGATGCTTGTTCAGAATCGATGGTTACAGAAGGAACCGTATTACTTCTTTCAACAGTCGCAGCTAAGACAATAGGAACTGGCGACTTTTCAAATTCGCTAATATGTTCCTCAGTGATATTACCACTCATAAAAACAATACCATCTACTTGTTTACCAAGCATTGTATTCAATAAGTGGAATTCTTTGTCCTTATTTTGGTCTGAGTTACTAAGGATAATATTATACTTATACATCGTAGCGATGTCTTCGATTCCTCTAGCTAATTCAGAATAAAAAATACTTGAAATATCAGGGATAATTACCCCAACGGTCGTTGTTTTTTTACTTGCCAAACCACGCGCTACAGCGTTTGGACGGTATCCTAGTCTCTCAATTGCTTCGAGTACCTTTTTCCTTGTAGTTGGTTTAACA
Organism: Ferdinandcohnia jepli; assembly: GCF_047246645.1. Classification (NCBI taxonomy): domain Bacteria; kingdom Bacillati; phylum Bacillota; class Bacilli; order Caryophanales; family Bacillaceae; genus Ferdinandcohnia; species Ferdinandcohnia jepli. Next base: position 85,123 of record NZ_JBFOKR010000016.1, on the reverse strand, counting down.
TTTGGATTTCCGTTTACAACACGAGAAACGGTTGCCATGGAAACATTCGCTTCTCTGGCTACATCATAGATTGTCACATTCATTGACAACACTCCTTATATCTAGTTACCTATAGTATATATTAACATCTATTAAACAAAACATTGTCATGTTTGCTCACTTTATGTAGATAATCATACGATATTAACGACGTAAAGAGCAACGTCTTTGTGCACTTTTTAACAAAATAATTATTGAAACCGTAAACAACCCCAGAATAAAATGAAAACTCCTACTTACAGTAGGAGTTTTCGATAATACATTTATTTACACACGAACAGTTTGTAAGGATTTTAGTTCAGTGATCCATCGATCGAACTGATCAAAATCCATCTGCTGAGCAGAGTCTGATAATGCAACTGCTGGATCTGGATGAACCTCTGCCATCACTCCGTCCGCACCAATTGCAAGTGCAGCCTTAGCACATGGCAATAATAAGTCACGACGTCCAGTTGAATGAGTTACATCCACAACAACAGGTAAATGAGTTTCTTGCTTAAGAATTGGAACAGCAGAAATATCTAAAGTATTACGAGTTGCTCTTTCGTAAGTACGGATACCTCTTTCACAGAGAATAATTTGATCATTCCCCTGTGCTATGATATATTCAGCTGCATTGACAAACTCATCAAGAGTAGCAGCTAATCCACGCTTTAGTAAAACTGGTTTTTTCACTGAACCTGCTGCTTTTAATAATTCAAAGTTTTGCATGTTACGTGCACCGATTTGAATTACATCAAGATATTCAACTGCTACCTCAATATCTGCAGGGTTAACAATTTCACTTATTACTGCCATATCATATTCATCTGCTACTCGTTTTAAAATTTTTAATCCTTCCAAACCTAATCCTTGGAAATCATATGGGGATGTTCTTGGTTTGAACGCTCCACCTCGAAGTAATCGTAAGCCATGCTTTTTTGCCACCTCTGCAACAGCAGCAGTCTGTTCATAGCTTTCAACTGCACACGGACCTACAAAGAAGAACTGATTTCCATTCCCAATTTTTTCACCTTTAACATCCACAATTGTATCTTCGGGCTTTTTCTTTCTAGAAACAAGAAGAGCTTTACGGTGATCATCTTCCTGTATTTCTAATCCCGCTTTAAAAATTTCTTTAAAAATATGTTGAATAGTAGATGTCTCAAAAGGCCCCTCATTATGCTCCAAAATATTATTTAACATTTTTCTTTCACGTACAGGGTCATAACGATTTACACCTTGTGCTTCTTTTACTTTCCCTATTTCTTGAACAAGTTTTCCACGTTCACTTATCAAATTAAGGATTTGAAGATTAATCTCTTCGACTCTTTCGCGTAAATTATCTAATTCTACTTTACTCATCTCACTCTTCCTTTCTCACCTTGTTTAAATCACATAATTAAAAGAATATATTGCATTTTTTAGTAATTAGAATTCATTATAAACGAAATGATTCTAGTTGTCACTAATAAACTTTATTAATTAAACGCTTTTAAGCGATAAAGTATTGTATGTTATTGACTATAGGTAGGTGAAGAAAAATTCCAACATAATTATCTTTATTTTCCTATAGAAGAGTAAGATCTATTCTAGTGTGTTTTATAGGTTATTTTACTATAAAAGGGACTCTTTTAATTAGTAATTTTTTGTTTCCTTGTAATTAATAGCTAATTATATATAAAAAGCCCTTGGAGTTATCCAGGGACTTTACTTATCTTATGCACTTGCATTCGCTAACGTTTCTTTAGTTATTTTACGATGTGAGGCATCCCACTTAACTGCTCCACCTTCAAAAAGAAGAGCTTGTGGAGATTCATGTCTAATCGAAAATGTCTCAGCAATAAAGTTTGATAAAGGCCTTGCTTCTTGTACATAAAGATAGTATGTAGGTATACTCTCATTTTGAGATACAAAGTCCTCATATTCATCAAACGCCGCCTTACTAATTGGACAAGTTAAACTGTGCTTTACTAAAATAAATTTCTGCTCTCTTTGAAGAACTTCGTTAAATTCATCAATTGTTTCAAGTTTTTGTTTACCCATTAGTATCCTCCTTATTAATTAAGTATGAAGTCCATTCTCAGCGTCTTCCAGAGCTTTTTGCGCTTCGGCTAGTTTTTCTTGGAAAAGCTGTTCATTCGATGAATCCTCAACTTGAATGCCAGGCTCGCTATTATCAACCTCATCGAAAACCTCTTCAATGGCAGGTTCCTTAGGTTCTTTTGTTTTGGTAAGTAGTTGATTTGACTGTTCAGCAAGTGTTTTTGAAAATGAGTTAGTCTTTTCTTTTACAATGGACGCTTGTTCATTCAATTTTTGACGAAGTTCCTGTCCAGTTTTCGGTGCTAAAACAAGAGCTGTTGCAGCTCCAACAATTCCACCTACTATTGCACCAAGGATAAAAGTAGACCCATTACTTTTCGACATACAAACTCCCTCCTACTGTTTTTGTTTCTTATCTTTCCATTTATCCCAAATCTCTATGACAGCATTACTTACTTGAATAACCTGTGAGATTTTATCTTTATTTCTCTCAACTTGGTCTGTGACTTCAGTTGACACTTTTCCGATTGACTTGTTGAATTTTTGGATTGATGTACCTACATCTTTTATGGCATCAACAACAGTATTTAAACTCTCGGATTTCTGCTGAATATCATCTGCAAGCTTATTGGTCTTATTTAAAAGAGCAGTGGTTTCGCTTGTCACTCCCTCCATTTGCTGTTCAAGGCCAGATAACGTGCCAGCAACATTATCTAAGGTTTTTTGCAGTGAGTTTAGAGTTCTTGATAAATAAATGACTAAAATTAAAAATGCGACTGCAATAACTGCAACGCTTATGTATACGATTAAAATCATATTAGTAGTTGCACCTCCTTATCTCTTTCTTACCCCATTTTACTGCTTATAAACAGATTGTCCATATTCTTTTACTTTCGACATAATTCTTTTATTTCCTTCACCTAATTTTATGCCTCTCATATTAGTAACATTTTTATCTTTTTTCGGTTACAATAAAAGTTGTACATATGAAGAAAACACGGAGACAAATTAGAGTCGAGCCGTTGTTATACTTAAAACTATTTATATTGGAGGCATTTTGAATGAAAGATCCACGTATTGAAACATTAGCTCGTAACTTGATTAATTATTCTGTACGTCTGCAAAAAGGAGAAAAGGTTCTTATTGAAAACTTCGGGCTTCAACGCGAATTAGTAATTGCTCTTGTAAATGAGGCGTACAAAGCTGGTGGCTATCCATTTGTATCATTAAAGGATCATCAAGTTGACCGTGCACTATTAATGGGAGCACAAGAGGAACAATTTGAAATGAAGGCAGATTTCGAAGCAAATGTTATGGGTAAAATGGATGCTTACATTGGGCTTCGCTCAGGAGATAATATAAATGAACAAGCTGATGTACCTGATGAAAAAATGAAAATCGAAGGTAACACGGTTGGTAAAAAAGTACACCGCGAAATTCGTGTTCCAAAAACTAAATGGGTAGTACTACGTTATCCAAACTCTTCAATGGCTCAACTCGCGAAGATGAGTACTGAAGCATTTGAAGATTTCTACTTTGATGTATGTAATCTTGACTACGGAAAAATGAGTAATGCAATGGATGCGCTTGTTGAATTAATGGATAAAACTGATAAAGTCCGTATTACTGGGCAAGGTACTGATTTATCGTTCTCGATCAAAGACATTAAGTCTATTAAATGTGCTGGGGAGATGAATATTCCTGATGGGGAAGTCTATACAGCACCTGTACGTGACTCTGTTAATGGAACACTAACTTATAACACACCTTCTCCTTACCAAGGCTTTACATTTGAAAATGTTTCTTTAACTTTTAAGGACGGTAAAATTGTTGAAGCATCTTCAAACGACACTGAACGCCTAAATAAAATTCTTGATACAGATGAAGGCGCTCGTTATATCGGTGAATTTGCAATTGGGGTAAATCCATTCATCCAACATCCAATGCAGGATATTCTATTTGATGAAAAGATTGATGGAAGCTTCCACTTCACACCTGGACAGTGCTATGATGACGCTTATAATGGAAACAAATCAAATATTCACTGGGATATGGTAAATATCCAACGTCCTGAATATGGTGGTGGCGAAATTTATTTTGATGATGTGCTAATCCGTAAAGACGGACGATTTGTTATCCCTGAACTTGAAGCGCTAAACCCGGAGAATTTAAAATAAATATAGTAAAAGGGACTTTGCAGTTGCAAAGTCCCTTTTCTTTAAACAAGCACCTTTTCATAAGCATCCTGAAATTTTTGAATATCGCCGGCGCCCATAAATATGAGTACACTGTTTTCATGTTTTTTAAGTACGGACGTATTATCTTCTGTGATTAGATCAGCATCCTGAATTTTAGACTGCAAATCAGCAATTGAAAGTTCGCCTTTGTTTTCACGTGCTGATCCGAAAATATCACATAAGTACACATAATCAGCTTTTGAAAGACTAGAAGCAAACTCCTCCAAGAATGTTTGAGTTCTCGTAAATGTATGCGGTTGGAAAATCGCTACGATTTCACGGTCCGGAAACTTTTGTCGTGCTGCTTCTATTGTTGCTGTAATTTCGGTTGGATGATGGGCATAATCATCAATTATAATTTGATCTCCAACACTTTTTTCAGTAAATCTTCTTTTTACTCCCTGGAACGTTAATAAACGATCTTGAATAATGGAGACATCAATATTTTCATAATGGCAAAGAGCAATTACGGCCAGTGCATTTAACACATTATGGTCACCATATCCACGTGTTGAAAAACTCGCAAAAAATGTGTTTCGTACGAATACATCAAATGTTGAACCTTCTGTGCTTTTTATTATATTACGTGCTTGGAAATCATTTTCTTCCCCAAATCCATAAAACACCATAGGAACCTTTGATTGAATACTTTGAAGCTGTTCATCGTCGCCACAAGCAATTATTCCCTTTTTCACTTGAAGTGCCATCTCTTGGAATGCGTTAAAAACATCCTCAATATTAGCAAAATAATCCGGATGGTCAAAATCAATATTTGTCATAATTGCGTAATCTGGATGGTAGCTTAAAAAATGACGTCTATATTCACACGCCTCAAATACAAAATATTTATTATTTTCGGCACCTTTTCCACTACCATCTCCAATTAAATAGGAGGTTGGTTCCGCTCCATCCATAACATGTGCAAGTAACCCGGTAGTTGATGTTTTTCCGTGAGAACCTGTAATAGCAACGCTCGTATATTTCTTCATAAAATCACCTAAGAAACGGTGATAACGAATAACAGGAACTCCTAATCTGTTTGCTTCTTCAATTTCTTCATGAGTATCTGGATAAGCATTTCCGGCAATAACCGTTTGACCTTCACGGATGTTATCTTTACTAAATGGCAAAATTTGAATACCTCTAGCCTCTAGTGGCTTTTGAGTAAAATAGAACTTTTCAACATCAGATCCTTGGACCTCGTGGTTCATATCGTGAAGTATCTGTGCTAATGAACTCATGCCAGTACCTTTAATTCCAACGAAATGGTAAACTGTCATATAAAGAACCTCCAACAATGTCTATCTGTAAGACAGTATATGAAATTCATCTTGTTTTGATAATTGTACCCATTAAATGAGATGAATGACTCCAAAACAGAACTTATGTATACACTATCATCTCACATTTTTTCATTATAGCACTAATCAACTTTGAAGACCATTAGGAAAAGATAACTATTATGTTTCAGAAACATGTTAACTGTAATCTTTAGTACTTATGTAGCATTTTTTTATTATTGACCTTGTGAGTTATAAATAATCTATGATTTGGTGTTTTTTGGAACATATTTATAAATCGTGTTCCTTTTATTTAAACATGCCAATTACACATATATGCTCAATGAAGGAGATTATGCATTTAATCATGTCGGAAACAAGTATATTGGCTGTTTTTGGTTCTTTTATTATGTATGTAATTGGAATCTTGTTACAATTGGTTCATAGAGCATTTCTGTCTTCCCTTCAACATGAATTAACTGGTTTGAAAGGCTCGTAGAATACTTCTATTTTACCTTCAGAAGAGTTCAACTGCTTTGAACGGCTCATAGAACGTTTCTATCTTACCCTCAGCTGAGGTTAACTGCTTTGAACAGCTCATAGAACGTTTCTATCTTACCTTCACCTGAGCTTAACTACTTTGAACGGCTAATAGAATACTTCTATCTTACTTTCAGCTAAGAGTAGCTGCTTTAAAAGGCTCATAGAACGTTTCTTTACCTCAGCTGTTTTTGACTCTTTTTAAGACACATTGAACTCCTCTTTTCATAATACCAACCTTGTACCCCACACTAACTTTAACCGTTCCCAAAACCATAAGACTGCTTGCTTATCGCTTTATTACCTTCTCATCGACCAAAACAAAAAGCCGATAACAAACTAAATGTTATCAGCTTCACTTCTTTCTTAGTTCTCATATATATTTGAAAGTTCTTCCTCGGTTATTAGGACTTCTCTCGGCTTACTCCCACGTGATTCAGAGATAATACCTTGTTCCTCCATCATATCAATTAATCTTGCAGCTCGGTTATAGCCAATGCGGAAACGACGTTGCACACTTGAAGTGGATGCTCCTCCGTGTTCCAAGACAAATTCACATGCTTCTAAAAATAATTCATCTTCCTCATTCGAAATCGTTGCCTTTTTTAAGAGTTCCTCTTGCTCAAACATATAGGTTGGCTTCATTTGTGTTTTGACAAACCCTACAACATGTTCAATTTCATCATCGGAAACAAAGTTTCCTTGAACACGGATTGGTTTTGAAGAACCGTTTTCAAGGAACAACATATCCCCTCGTCCCAGAAGTTTGTCAGCACCGCTAGAATCTAAGATTGTTCTTGAATCAACTTGAGATGATACTGAAAAAGCAATACGTGTAGGTATATTTGCCTTAATTAATCCAGTAATTACATCAACGGATGGGCGTTGAGTTGCTAGTATTAAATGAATACCACAGGCTCTCGCCTTTTGTGCGATACGGCAAATAGAATCTTCCACTTCACCAGGTGCAACCATCATTAAATCAGCAAGCTCATCGATAATAATCACGAGATATGGAAGTTTGCCACTTTTTTCATCATGCTTTTCAACCATTTCATTGTATCGGCCAATATCCCTTACACCTGTATGTGCAAAGAGCTCATATCTTCTTTCCATCTCTTCAACTGCCCACTTTAGAGCTGCAGTGGCAGCCTTTACGTCTGTAATTACAGGGCTCACTAGATGGGGGATATGATTATATGGTGCCAGTTCCACCATCTTTGGATCTATTAAAAGTAGTTTAACCTGGTCTGGAGTAGCCTTATAAAGCAAACTAACTAACATTGTATTGATACATACGCTTTTTCCAGAACCTGTAGCCCCTGCAATTAATCCGTGAGGCATCTTCTGTAAGTCTGTTACGATAGGCTTTCCTGAGATATCAAGCCCCAATGCCACCGTAAGTGGAGACCTATTTGTGGAGAACTCCTGACTTTGTAGAATTTCTTTTAATAATACTGCCTTACTTTTTCTATTTGGTACTTCAATCCCAATCGTGTTTTTGCCTGGGATTGGCGCTTCAATACGGATGTCTTTCGCTGCTAGACTCAGTTTTATATCATCAGATAGATTGGTAATTTTATTTACCTTTACCCCAGCTTCCGGGTGAACTTCGAATCTAGTTACAGCTGGACCTTGCGTTACATTAACAACTTTAGCACGCACCTTAAAATTACGTAAGGTTTGGTCAAGGGTTGTTTTTTGCTCATAGAGCCAATGATTATCATCAACGTTTTCAACAGGAGGTGTATTTAAAAATGATAAGCTAGGAAATGAATATACTCCAACCATTCGTTTATTGTCATCTACTTTCTCAGGTTGAGGTTTGAATTCACTTACTTCAGATTGCTCTTTCGTTACCTCATGTTGAAGCTGTTCATCTTTTGCGCCTTGTTGTGGCGATTCTTTCCGGATTTCATCTTGGGGTTGTACGCTTCCCCCTTGATGTTGTCTCTCTATCTTTATGTTTTGTCCGGCAACTACTTCTTGCTGACTCTGCTCTGTCCGACTTTCTTGTCGAGGTTGCACGTTCTCTAACTCTCGTAGAGGCTGTACTTGTTTTTGTTGATTTAGCCTTTGCTTATCCTTCTTAAACATCAAGACATTGAAAGGAATTGAAGTTTGCCTTCTACGTGTCTCGTCTCGGGATTTCTCCACTTTCTCTTGTATTTGCTCAGTTTCAATGTGTTCTTGTTTTTCAGTAGTTATATCATTAAAATCTTCTACCACATCAATCTGTGCAACAACATCATTAAAATCTTCTCCCGCATTAATCTGTTCAACAACATCATTGAAGTCTTCTTCTACATTAATCTGTTCAACAACATCATCAAAACTCGCTACAGGATTACTTGTAGTCGGTGAATTAATTGTTTGGTCTTCATCTAACAATTCCCTAATTTGTTTCGGAATTTCTTTCTCTTCTTGCTCAGTCACATCACTGCCTATTAGTCTAGTAGTTTCAATACCAGCATGTTCCGAATAAATGAAATCAGCTTCTTTTGCAGGAACTTCTTCATACAATTCCTCAGAAATGGTTGCAGCTACTTCAACTTGTGCTTGGTCAGCAATATGTATGTTTTTTCTTGAATTTGCGGTTGGTAAGGTAGGTAATTCATATTCAACCACTTCTATCAGCTGTGGTTTAGTAAGTCCATATACAGGAGATGGCGTCTCTGTTGGGCGAAAAGGTTGTTTGTTCTCGCTTTTGTTAACGGGAATCGGTCTCTGTTGCTGTCTTGTCTCTCTTTTCTTAAAGGAGGTCTCATGGTTTTGATTGTTTTTTTTGTTTTCTGTACTTTGCTTAACTTCTTTAGTGTGTTTACGTCTTTCTCTAGGAGGTTCACTACCATTATCAGGTATTAAAGGAAATCTAAAGTTTCCTTTCGGATATTGATAGGTAACTCTTGCTTCAATATTCTTATTTTGACGAATATGTTCTGGATGATATTCGCTTGGACTTTCATCATCTGAATTTAAAAATCGTAGTAGTCTTTTCATTAAGTTCACAGCTATCACTCTTCCATTTACAATTACTAGAAATGTCCAAATAGTCATCAAATAATCCGTTTACGAAATTCTACGTCAGATTAAGCTGCTAAGGAGTATCAATTCACTTCCGTCTACCTATTTCTAGTTCAAGGTTTCAAGCTATTTCATTACTACCCTGTCATTTCTGACTATTGCTTTTTCGATACGTCAACTTTTGGAACACATATTACTATTATTTATTTTAACAATATTACATAAAAAAGCCACTAGTTTTCCTAGCGACTTTTGATTTGATAGTAAAGTAGGATACAGCTCTCCTACTATTTTCTCGGTCTATTTTTTCCAAGAATAAAGATTGGTTCGAGCTCATTTTCTTCATATAAAAACGATAAGGCTGTAATTGGAACTCTTCCCGCAGCAAAGAAACTCATCGTCATTTGGGCGAGTATATCATAACCAGTATCATTTTTAATATCTGCTAAAATAAGAACGTCTTGATGTGGTACAGCAACTGCCATGGCACCTTCCATTTGTTGTTTCATTTTTAGTAGAAAGGTTTCATTTAATATCCGACTCGCGTCGTACCCATCATTCGAATTTACAAAATAAAAAGTGTTTCCTGCAACAAGATCTGTTTTATAGTTTATTTCTAAAGAGCGTAAATTGAACCTTGCAATTTCTCGTATTCTTTCTGGTTCCCATTCCTCTTTTTGTAGTAAGTTCTTATCAATTAATCGATAGGTTGTCCCGAGGTCAAGTGCGTAATAAACACGAGTTTCTGCCGTATGTTCGTCATTTAATAAATCAATTCCATCACTTGATTGAGTTGGGAAAGAAGTAGAGCGAATTACAGGATAGATATTCTTTTCCTTACCCTGTAATTTTTGTTCCGTCCCCATTACAGAGAGAGATTCTTCAATATAATAAATGACTTCATCTAGACTGGCAGAACCTTCTTCTTTATACTTTGCGATAATACCTGGAAGCTCCACAGTCATTCCTTTTTTCGTTTCTTTATCTTCAATCCGTAACGTATCCTTCTCTTTGTCAAACGTAAACTCCCAATTGTGCTTTGCTAGCTTTTCTTCAATGATGTTTTTAAGCTTCTTTGAATCCATACTTCATACCCTCCTCTCTTTGTGTAGTAAGGAATTCTTAAGAAAGTCCATCAATAAATTGCTCGATTTCTTCCTTAGTTTTTCGATCCTTACTTACAAAACGGCCAGTTTCTTTTCCATTTTCAAATGCAATAAAACTTGGAATACCAAATACTTGTAAGGTTGCACATAAATCAATAAACTCATCACGATCAACATAATAAAATGTATACTCAGGGTAAGAATTTTCTATATCAGGTAAAAACGGGTCAATAAACCTACAATCTGGGCACCAGTCTGCTGAAAACATGAGTATATTTTTCCCATTTTTGCTTAATTCACTATATTGTTCCATGCTTTCTAACTTTTTCATTAAGATACCTCCGTTTATACTTCTTTGGTGAAAACTCACATATACACATTATGATATATTCTCCCTTTAAAGACAAACAAAAAACCCCCAGTTTATACTGAGGGACAAGTATCTTAGTATTTTACTGATGAGACAACTGTCATCATTTCTTTAGCGCTTTCGGATACTTCACTAAGCTTTGCTTCTGTAGTCATTTTTACTCCGCCAATACCTACAGATACAAGATAGAGCTTTTCATCAATTTCATAAACTTTTACATAGCCAAACCGTTCTTTATCTGTAAAGGTTTTATCTACTGAGAACTTCTTCTTTGATTCAATTGATTTATACATCACATCACTGTTTGCAGGTTCTACTGGATTAACAAACAAAATAAAAGTCTGATCGTCTTTGTTAATAATCACATTGTTTTCTTCCCGCTCTTCAATCTTCATAGTTGACGGTATATAAAATGATATATCCTCATTCTTACTGTTGGCTTCTTCTGCTTTTCCTTTAAAGGTTTCTTCAACTGCAGCGATTGTCTCTTTCGTTTCGTCCTCTATTGATGAACAACCGGTCAAAAGTCCTATAACGATAAAAAAAGACAAAAAAAGACCCTTTCCATGTTTCATTCTCTCACCCCTTACATAAGGTTGTATATATCTCTCTATTATTTATAATAAACCTATTAAATTCAGTGTTGCAAGGTTATTCTACAAATTTCATTCAATAACCTATTATAAGAAGATTGTACCAGTCGTTTTGTCGAATCTGTAGTCTGAAATATGACAAAAGAACGGCATTCACAATATCGTTATAGACTAAAAGTTACAAGAGAAATTTTGGCTCTTTTTAAGAGATTGTTACTATTAGCTTCTTTCTTTGAAAGTGAAAGGTACAAGGTTTAGTGCAACATAGTTTAGAAAACAGTCCTATTTATTATCTATTTAAAAATGTATATTGACCTACTAATAGTTTTACAACATGAAGAAACATATCAGTGCGATTTACATATCCATTTGTAAAAATGCCGATAGCTCCTTCATTTTTTCGGATATTCTTTTGTTTTGTATATTCCTCCATAACATCACCAAGTTCTTTACCTTTTAAAAGTTCACTGGCAATATCCTCAGGTAACAGTATACGTGCTCCTCCTGCAATAATCGGAGCAGTCTTCTCATCTACAATTGCACCCCAGTTACATAAAAAAATACCGAACTCTGTTTGTACAACTCCACCTTCTAAGCCAACTCCCAATTGGGTATCCTCTTTTTCAAGAGCATTTTGAGCTCTATTCACAGCACCTTTTATTGTTTCCTCATCAGAGAATGGCTGAGGCGATACACCAGAAGGGACAGATGTCGGAATGAAATCCGCTTGGATTCCTTTGAATCCGTTAACAATTGCATCAACTTTAGCAGGATTCTTTGTACCAATTGCAACTTTTAACATTTATAAACACCTCATCAACCAATCTAAGTATACATCCTAAGACTAACTTGTATCAGATAGAAGGACCCGGCATCTGCCGAGTCCAACTCATCACTTTACCCTCTTCGACTAGCTATTGTTTCTTATTGCATCAACTGTAGCACGATCTGAAGACTTAACAAGCTTAACTATTAACTCTCTAGCAGCTGCATAATCATCAACATGTACTATAGAAGCATGTGTATGGATATAACGAGAACAAATACCAACAACTGCGGATGGGACACCCTCATTTGACAAGTGAACTTGACCGGCATCAGTACCACCTTGAGAGATAAAATATTGATAAGGAATATTATTAGATTCAGCAGTATCTAAAACAAATTCACGCATACCGCGATGTGTTATCATTGAACGGTCATAAATACGTAACAATGCACCTTTACCAAGCTGGCCGAAAGAATTTTTATCACCAGTCATATCGTTTGCTGGACTTGCATCTAGCGCAAAGAAAATGTCAGGCTTAATCATATTCGCAGCAGTTTGAGCTCCTCTAAGTCCAACCTCTTCTTGAACAGTTGCACCTGAATACAATGTGTTAGGAAGTTGTACTCCTTGAAGGTCTTTTAATAATTCAATAGATAGACCGCATCCATAGCGATTATCCCAAGACTTAGCCAAGATTTTCTTTTCGTTTGCCATAGGTGTAAATGGGCAAATTGGCAGGATTTGTTGGCCAGGTTTAATACCTATGCGAATTGCATCTTCTTTGTCATCTGCACCAATATCAATCATCATGTTTTTAATATCCATTGGTTTATTTCGTTGTGCATCTTCAAGTAAATGCGGAGGAATTGATCCAATTACTCCTACTACTGGACCAGCATATGTAATAATTTGTACGCGTTGTGCCAATAATACTTGACTCCACCAACCACCAAGTGTTTGGAAACGAATCATTCCGTTTTCAGTAATAGACGTGACCATAAAACCAACTTCATCCATGTGGCCAGCAACCATAACAGTTGGGCCATCTGAATCCCCGTGTCTCACTCCAAAAATACTACCTAATCCATCTTGTACAACCTCATCTGAGTATTTTTCAAGTTGTGAGCGCATAAACTTTCTTACTTGATGCTCATTGCCTGGTGCTCCAGGTAGTTCTGTTAATGTTTTGAAAAGCTCTAATGTTTCTTGATTCAAGTTGTATTCTCCTCTCAAGTGAAATGACAAATATCGTTTGTCTATTAGTGTTACCAATTATGTACTATTATTTAGTATATCGAAATTGTTTTTCTCTTACCATAGTTTACATAGCGAAAATATTAAATTTATGTATACTTAAAGTATAGATGTAGATCGTTGTTATCTAAGGAGGGAATATAAATGAGCTGGAAGAAGTTTCTACTAGGTGTTGGTGTAGGTTTTGCAGGTGCATATCTTCTGAAAGAGGCAATGACCGAAACATTACTACCAGGCGACAAAGCACTCAAACAAGCTAAAGAAGTATTTAAGAAAAACGGACCAATCGACGGATCCTGGATACAAATGAATCCAGAAGAATACACCAAATCAGGTATTTTATACAAGGTTTATAAAGGTGGAATTACTCGCACTGTTAATAACGAGAGCCGCCAGTATGAATTTATCGCGGACGCAAAAACTGGGACAATACTAGAGGTCAATCCACTATAAGTATATAATAGCTAACTTAGCCTATAGGAGAGAATCCAATAGGCTAAGTTTATCTAGTCTCGAACTCTTTTCAAAGAGTCTAAAATGTCACCATTTTCATTCCACTTTATAGCTCGATAATAGGCATCATGATAAAAACTATACCACACCTCTTTTTCAATTCCATACTTCATCCACTTCTGTTTTTGCTCAATCGATGTCATCGGGTAATCATCATAAGCCATTACCCATAAGACATTTTGATGGGCGTGCGTTGGCATTATATCTGCCATATGAATAAGCTGTTCGTTTTGGCTTTCAATCACGATAATTGAATGTCCGTCACTATGTCCACCTGTATGTATTATTTTAATGCCTTCTTCAATTTCTAATTCATTTTCAAACGTTTTAACCTGCTCATGAATAGCTTCCCAATTTTCCTTCCAATACGTGGCCTTTGATCGTATATTGGGATTTCTCATTTCTTCCCATTCTATTTTAGAAGTAATAATGGTAGCGTTCTCAAAAGTAGGTACCAATTTATCATTTTCCCATTTTGTTAACCCACAGGCATGGTCGAAATGCAGATGTGTCATTAAGACGATATCAATATCTCTTGTAGACAAGCCTAGTTCTGCTAGAGAAGTTTCTACTTTAGATTCCTCAAGCACACCAAAATTTCTCTTTAACTTATCTGACATTTTATGATTCCCAATCCCCGACTCAATTAAGATATTTTTTGATTCAGTTTTTATTAAAATTGGGTCTGTACGAAGCTCAATCTGATTTTTTTCATTATGAGGATATTTCCTAGACCATAGTGGTTTTGGGACGACTCCAAACATTGCTCCACCATCTAAATTTGTTACACCGCCATTCAGCCATGTAAGTGTAATATCTCCAACCTCTAGCTGTTCCATTATTTCCCCACCCTTCTATGTACTCTCATCCATTTTAGCATTATTATGAATCTTTTTTAATGAGTATTTAAAAATGGGATTTTCCCGAGCTCTCTTCTCTACAGCAAAAAATCCACGAACCTAAGTCCATGGATTAGTTCTTCTTATTCATATATTTTACTTCTGAACGGTAAATAGGGTATCCCATCTTTGAAAATTTTTCTTCGTATTCAGTCATGATATTTCCCTCGAAGTCTGACTTATGCAAATCAAGACTTACATATGTTAAAAGAAGGCCATACTCAGAAAAACTTCTTAGTGAGTATTCAAAAAGACCACGATTATCTGTTTTGAAATGAATTTCTCCATCATCAATCAAAATATCTTCATACATTTGAAGAAAAGTTTTATATGTTAGACGTCTTTTTTCGTGTCTTGTTTTTGGCCAAGGGTCTGAAAAGTTGAGGTAAACTCGATCCACATCACCTTTTTCAAAGTAGTCACGAAGATTTTTTGCATGTACGTTTAATAATTTCAGGTTAGGAATTTCCGCTTCGATAGCCCTGTCAAGTGCAGCTACAATTACACTGTCGGATAATTCAATGCCGATATAATTTATTTCTGGATTAGCCTTCGCCATTCCTGAAACAAATCTTCCTTTACCCGTTCCAACCTCTATATGAATGGGATTATTGTTTCCAAAAGCATTTTCCCATTTTCCTTTACATTCTTCTGGATTACTAATTACATATTGGGGATGAGCTGCCAGTTTGTCCTTAGCCCACGGTTTGTTGCGTAAACGCATTTTATGCCACCTCATTTATGTTCTTCGCACATCAGAATACCATGTACAAGGGTTCTATGCAAGAGCTAACCTGTTGTATACCATCTCATAGCATTCTCAACTTAAATTAAAAAAGCTCACCAGCTGTGAGCTTTAATTCGTCTTTTAGAAAACTTTAGTAAAGTATAAAAAAGGTCAATTCATGGAAATGTAGTATATATGACTATTACATGAAGGAGTGCTAGTATGCCGATTGACTATACACATCAAATGGATATCTTAAAAGATATCTTATCAAATCATCAAATGGACTGCTGTGGAACTGTTGCTGAATGTGAACAGTTAGAAAGACTTATCCAATCACTTATTGCAAACCCGAATATTGACCAGGGAGTAAAGCAAGTACTAACAGATATTTATTCTTATAGCCAAGACGGTAAATATACACAACATCTTGATAATCATATATTATCTCATCAAAATCAACTTTCGGAATGGATTGACGATATCGACCAACTATCTTAAAAGTTCTTCTAAATACGTCGTCCAATAAAGAACTTCTTTATCTTTGTTCTTGGATTTATACCAGATAATTGATAACAGTGTTTGAGCTACCACATACCATTTCATTCGTAATTGTAAATGGTCAGTGAGCTCCATCCCGTACAGACTGATCCATGTTGACCAGTCTTCTTTTTTTATATACCAATGAAGAAGCATTCCAATATCCATTGCAGGGTCTGCAATCATCGCCCCATCCCAATCAATTAGAAAAAGCTCATCATTTTCTGTTATCAACCAATTATTATGATTCACATCAGAATGACAAACAACCTTTGAATCATAAGACACATTACGCAATTCTTCTTTTAGAAAATGAATTGCCTTTTTTATCTGTTTCATCTCAAGTAATTCAGAATCTAATATAGGTAAAATATCCTGTAAGATATCTTCAGGTAAGATTGGTTTTTTACCTAAGCGTTTCAGCATTTCTAATAATTCATTTGACTCATGAATTTTTTTCAACATGGTTGCTACGTTTTTTCCGTACATCTCACCCGGTTGCAATTCTCTCCCGCTTAACCAATGCTGTGCCGTTATTACGTCACCGTTTTCAAGACGTTTTGTCCAAATTAGTTTTGGAACTATCCCTTCCGCAGAAAGGACCGCTAGAAATGGAGAAGAGTTTCTTTTTAAGAATAACTTTTTTTCATCATATTGAGCAAAATACGCATCTCCAGTTGCTCCGCCTGCTGGAGAGATTTCCCACTCGTTTCCTAATACGTATTTAAGCCAGTTCATCTTCAATTTCAACACAACATTTCCATAGTAAGTAAGAATTCGAAATAAAAAAGACAGCTATTGAAAACCTTAGTAGAAAACAATAGCTATCTTAATAAATTTTAGCGTTTATTTACAATTAAAGTCAAGAAAAAGTGACTTTTGATTGATAGAAAATAGAGCTTTTACGATCGGTAAATGATGGAAAAGGACTATTTTACGATAAATGGTATTTTTTTATGTAGTATCTCAGCCTGAAGCGGCATTTGACCGATTAGTTCACCATCCGCATGAACTAGCATACTCTCAGATGACTCTATACTTACCTTCGCACCTTTGAGTTGAGACACTTCTTTAAAATTCGTATGCTTACCAAAAAACACCGTTACAAAGACAAATAATAGCTTTACTCTCGAGAGATTATGAACAATTGTAATATCTAATAAACCATCAGTTGTAATGGCCATTGGGGCTATTTTCATACCACCACCATAGTATGGCTGGTTTGAAATTGTAACAAACCAAACATTTTCATATGTGTATGGTTGCCCATCAATAGTAATTGAAACATCCGTCAAGCGATAAGTAAATAGCTGCCTAAACACAGCCCCAACATAGGAAAGTGAACCTAAATGAATCTTATTTAAGTATTTTTTCATTTTTGATTCATTTGTAAGTTTGGCGACAGCTGCATCAAATCCTGCTCCCATATTACTTACAAAATAATGAGTCTTTGTAACACCTTTAACCTTACATTTTCCTATATCAAAGAACTTCCCTTTACTTTTCCTATTTCTTACTATAAGAGAAAGTGCATCTAGCGGAGAATTGGGAACATGGAAACCACGAGAAAAATCATTTCCAGATCCCGCAGGTATATATCCAACCTTTACATCTGGATAATAGACCATCCCATTTAACACTTCATGAAGTGTACCATCTCCACCAACAGCAATAACAGCATCTATTTTTTCTTCAAACATCGAACCAATCTGCCTTGCTAATTCTTCCGCATGTGTAGGGTATTTTGTTAGAAACGAACGATATTTTATATTATTTTTCTCAAGTTCTTGTTTAACTTTATTCCATACCTTTAAAGACCTACCATTACCCGCCTTCGTGTTGACAATAAAAAATAATAGTTTCATAGATAAACCTCAAAATCTGACATGTATGCTTTAATAGTATTTTATCTTTTGAATGATTACAATATGTTTCCACTTAACTATTTGCAAAACAATTGGTGCAAAGAGCAATGAAATGCACAGCATCATCGCAGAAAAATGCATAGTAACTCTAAGATGTGCCAACAAAGAAGTTGCAACAAGATATGTACACTATGTCTTTGTACCTTTGTTTCTAAAGAGTTGCACTAAAAAACCCGGTCAATAACCGAGTCAAGTAAAAACGATCTGTTTAATCCATTCTACGAACATATGTCGTTTGGCAATATTGTAATAACGCATTTGCCGCTTTAAGCTGCATATGCTTTAAAGGTGAAACCATATTTCGCGCCCCTGTAAACCAAGCCTCATAATTCCTCTTGTCAACTAATTGAATATCAAACGGTACTGATGGATAGTCAAAATAACCTGACCTATTTAATATAACCTTTCGTATTGGTAAATCAATTTCATATAATGAATAAATTTTACGAACGATTCTATCCATTCTTTGTAGTCCAATGACCGGTGAAAGAAGCTTTTTCTCCTTGTCCCCATTTCGTTCAATCCAAAATCTTTCTTTTGACCCTACAAATACACTGTTGTCATCACCTTCAAGAATCGTTATACACCAAGTCGTTGTTGGGCTTAAAAGAATAATTTCAACCTCAACCGGGGCTTTTTTCAATAGAAATATTGGCTGATACAGAACAAGATATGTGTCAGGGAACCGCTGTAAGAAATATTTTAAGGTAGGATCATAAAAAAACTCACGGTCTACATATGATTTTTCACGAACAGTTGAACTTGCCCACTTCATTTGAAAATCAAAAATATGATCAAGAAACACTTGTTTAAGCTCATCAATAGTCTTTGGCTGGTTCTCATAGACAAAGGAAAAGTCTATTTCGTCATTTAATTCCTCATTGATTTTTATAAGATTAACTTGACTATCTTCAACCTCGTCGTCACTCTTTCTTTTTCTTTTAAAAAATTGAAAAAGTGAGGTTTTTTCCTCTATGTGTTGAGGTTCTGTTTGGATAATAGATTTTTCAGGGGAAGTTAACCCTCCCTCAACCCACGCATTCTTAACTTTTTCCCAGTGTTGTTTCTTCAACCGAATAAATTGACCCGGGTACCGATACGTATCTATTTCGTATCGGGATATATAATCTTGTAATTTTATTAATTGTCCCAACAGAATTCCACCTTACTGAAATTGACTCTTATATAAAGGCTCTTCTAAAAGATTGTGCAATTTGCAGCTGTAAATAAAATATGGTACGGATTAGAATGATAGGTGATTTCCGCTCCTGGCACCCGCTTTCCGCGGGCGTGAGAGGCGCCTTTTGCCTCTGACAGAGGAGTTGAAATTTCTCGAGTTTCTAGCCGCTGAAGCTAGACAAGTCGCAAGCTCCTGCGGGGTATCACCAGGTCACGCTTTTCCCGCAGGACTTTGAGAAGCACCTTTGAATTCTCCCAAGCACGAAGAAAATACAAAGCATTTTCGAGGAGTCTTCGTGCCATGCGCTCCAATCACCTTCCTGTAAACATGTATTCGACTTTATATAGCCTAATATTAATTACATTAAAAGCAACAAAGTTTACGAACAACAACCTATATAAATAACCCAACCAAAACCGGGAGAATAATAGCCGTATATATTGCACTTAAAATCATAGCTACCGAGCTAATCGCCCCTTCATTAGTTCCCATTTCCAATGCCTTAGCAGTCCCGATTCCGTGAGAAGCTGTTCCAAGGCCCAAACCTACTCCAATATAATGATCAACCTTTGTTATTTTCAATAAGATTGGTCCGAACATGGCTCCACCAATTCCTGCAATCATCACATACACAGCAGCTAGAGCTGGAACTCCCCCAATTACATCCGCTATATCCATAGCTACAGGAGAGGTTACCGACTTTGGAGCTAATGAAAATAGCACTACTGGACTTACCGAAAACAGTTTAGCTAGGTATAAACCTGATAGGACTCCAGCTGTTGATCCTACTATGACACCAATAAAAATTGGTTTAAAATACGCCTTTAATGCGTTTCGGTTATGATATAAGGGATATGCCAACGCTACTACTGCTGGTCCAAGTAATTCATCGATCCACTTTCCCCCTAGCATATATGTTTCATAAGGAATTGAGAAAAGTAGTAATCCTATAATAATAACTAGCGTTGTAGTAGCAATCGGTACAAGTAATGGAAAAGGAATAAGCTTATATAACTTGGTCATACCAAAAAATATGATGACGGTGCCTATAATAGTACCAATAGCAATAAAACTATTCATACATCAAAGCCCCCCTCGATATCTTTCCTTAGGTCAGTTTTTCTACCTTTAGCAATTAATTGTCCAACTTTACTTGATAGAAGCATCACGAGAAAAGTACTAGCTAATACTATCCCCACAGTTACTAATCCTTTCCCTCTAAAAAAAGGTAAATAATCAATAAGACCAACAGTGGCAGGGACAAATAAGAGAGCTAGGTACGTAAGCAAAAACTGTGCTCCTGAGGCTAGCCAATTTTCTTTTACTATTTTTAACTGAAGTAATAAAAAGAGTAGAAGCATCCCAATTATGCTGCCAGGGATACTTGTACCTACTACATTTTGAATAAGCGTCCCTAAGAAGTAAAAAAGATATAAAATCGAAATTTGAACACATACTTTTATAAATTTCATAATAAATCCCTTCTCTTAAGAAAGTGGGAAAATGGCAAGCGGTTGATATTTAGGTGTACGATTCATATGAGTTTGATACAAAACCACATTCTCCGCTTCAAAGATACTATACTCTTGCTTTGGTTGCACGATTTCATTTACCGTTTCAAAAGGGAATTTTTCATCAGACTTCCATCTTCTCGCTAACGTAATATGTGGAGAATACGGACGCTTGTCTAAATCAAACCCAACTTCCGTACAAGCTTTAAAAACATCTTTCTGTAGGGAAATCAGTTCTTCGCTTTTATTGGCACCGGCCCAAAGGATACGTGGAGCGTCTTTTCTCCCAAATGTTCCAATGCCGTTCAATTCCAGTTCAAATGATGTATGCTGTTGAACAATGACTTTTATACTCTTTTTAACCTCATTTAATTGTTGAAAAGACGCAGTTCCTCCCAAAAAGGCAAGCGTAATATGTAAATCTTCTGGATGGACCCAACTTTTAAAAGGCAGCCTAGGTTCTAAAAGCTCCCTCCACTTAAAAAGAACTTCTTTTGTTTTTTCTGGTATTGCAAGTGCAAGAAAGTAATGGGTTTGATGTTCCATTTCAAGACCCCTTTGTAGGTATATTTCCATCATTTTATCAAAGTTTGTGGTAAAGTAAAACTAGCTTAACGGTATATAATTACCTTAGGTCCTAAAACACCACTCTACATTTTATATCATTAAAATACACAAACTACATAGGTCTCTGTGTGTAATTAATCATCAAAGGAAGTGTAATAGTTGAAGGTTGTAAACACTATCTCTGACTTAATTGGTGAAACACCATTAGTCAAATTAAATAAAATTAGTCCCAAAGGGAAAGCCTCTATCTATTTAAAATTAGAATATTTCAATCCAAGTGGTAGTGTAAAGGACCGTGCAGCATTTAATATGATTATTGAAGCAGAAAAAGCTGATTTGTTAAAACCAAACTCAACGATTATTGAACCGACAAGTGGAAATACAGGAATTGGTCTTGCAATGAATGCAGCAGCAAGGGGATATAAGGCAATACTTGTCATGCCCGACACGATGACTCAGGAAAGAATTAACCTTTTAAAAGCATATGGTGCAGAGGTTGTATTAACGCCTGGGGACGAAAAAATGCCAGGGGCAATTAATAAAGCAAAAGAACTAGCACAGCAAATTCCCAATAGCTTCATTCCGATGCAGTTTGAAAATAATGCAAATCCAGATGCACATCGGTATTCAACAGCAGTTGAAATAATTAACGCCATGAATTCTATAGGAAAGAACCTCACTGCATTTGTTGCGACTGCTGGAACCGGCGGTACAATTACAGGAACAGGAGAGACTCTGAAAGCTCATTACTCCGATTTATCAGTTCATGTTGTAGAACCTGCTGGTTCTCCAGTCTTATCAGGTGGAAAACCCGGGAAGCATAAACTTGTTGGTACAAGTCCCGGTTTTATACCAAAAATATTAAATCAAGATGTTTATGATGAAATCTTTAAGATTGAAGACGAAGACGCCTATAATACAGTAAGAAAACTTGCTCAACAAGAAGGAATATTAGTGGGACCATCATCAGGTGCTGCATGCTATGCTGCTATTCAAGTAGCTAATCGTTTAACTGCTGATGACGTTGTGGTTTGTATTGCATGTGACACAGGTGAAAGATATTTATCAAGCGATTTATTTAATTAGCAAAGCTCGCCATCTGGCGAGCTTTTGTTTTTAATTATTATTTTGCTAATTCATAAATCGCTTGAGCATAAATAGCTGTTGCCTTTATTAAATCATCTACCATGATATATTCATCTTTTTGATGTGCAACATCCGGTCTTCCCGGGAACAATGGACCGAATGCAACACCAGCTTTTAATGACCTTGCATATGTACCTCCACCAATTGATACGAGTGTTGCTTCTTCCCCTGTTTGTTGCTCATAAACAGATTGAAGAGTTTTTACTAAATCATGCTCCTTATCGACATGATGTGGACGAGAGTTGCTAAAATTCGATATTTTGAAGGAGTATTGTTTACATGTTTCCTCAATCAACTTCTTTGTAGAATCCATATCATTTGTTACTGGATATCGAAGGTTTAAACCAAGACTGCCTCCATTTTCTCTTACGTACGTGAGTTTACCAACATTAATCGTTAAATCACCTGTAATATCATCTGAATATGCAACGCCTAACTTTTTACCACGTGAGTCTCCGACAAAAAACTCATTTACAAAAGTGAGAAATTGCTTTGCTTTTTCATCTACGCTGTAAGACTGTAAAAAGCTTGCTAAAAATAATCCAGCATTTTTCCCATGGTCAGGTTCCATACCATGTGCAGACACACCTTCTACTTCTAAAAGTAATGTGTCATTATCACACATGCCGCGCCCTATCAATGAATTCTCTTCGAGAAAACCATGAAATTCATTAACTATTTTTTGAAGATCACCTTCGCCTTGAATTTTTGCTTCAGCAAAATCAGGCACCATATTGTAGCGACGCCCTGACCTTACATATTCTAATATAAGAGAAGTTCCTTCAGCAGAGGCATTCGAATTCTGAACGATATCAAAATCTGAAATCCCTTTTTCTGCATAGATAATTGGAAAATCAGCGTCTGGAGCAAAACCCATTGTTGGCATTTCTTCATGCTTAAAGTAGTGCTCTACACAACGCCAATCACTTTCTTCATCTGTTCCAATAATCATCCGGACACGCTTGGATAAAGATAAATTTAGTTCCTTGACTATTTTCATTGCATAGTAGGCGGCCATTGTTGGACCTTTATCATCTAGTGAGCCTCTCGCAAAGATTTTCCCATCGCGTATTTCAGCTCCAAATGGATCACTAGCCCATCCATCCCCTTCAGGAACAACATCAATGTGACATAAGATACCAATCAAATCCTTACCTGATCCCATTTCAAGATGTCCAGCAAGTCCATCTAGGTTTTTAGATGCAAATCCTTCATCATTCCCTTTATCTAATAAATAGTGGAGTGCCTCATCAATACCCGCTCCAAAAGGAGCCGTCGGAGTCCCGTTCTCCTCATCAAGAACACTCTTTATGCGAAGAAACTCTTGGGTATCCTTTACTAGCTGCTCTTTTCGCTTCATTACTTCTTCTAGCCAATTAATAGATTCCATAATTCATACTCCTTCTACATCATAGTAAGATGACGCTTAATGTAATAATACCTACAATACATATTACTGGAAGAGAAAAGGCATTTACAACAAATCTCTCCGCCTGAAAGCGAACTGGGTCGTCCTTTCTTACTGTCACAATGAAATGGTTTGCCATAACTCGCTTATAAACTACCTTCAACCACGATTGGATAAGAAGTGAATACCCAAGTAAAAGTAAGCATTTAATCCAGACCGGTGGAATAACAAGTATAGCAGTCACCGTTACACCGGTTATTTGAAGATACTGTAAAAGATAGCCTTTGTTTCGAATAAAAACCTTTATGTATAGTTCCTGCAACGCTTTTCGACGATTGCGGATATTGTAGATACGTTTTGAATTCCTATAAAATAACGGATTTCGTTTACGTTGTTCCGGTACTTTTTCAACATATTCAGAAAAGATAAATATCATTTTCATTAATTTCAACTTTTGAATCTTATCATTTTTAACGTCCTGTAAAAAAGTAGTCTTTTTTTTCATTCTCAAACTCGAGTAAAAGAAACTAATCACAAGCTGGATTAGCCCTACAAAAATCAGCAGATACTCAAATGAATATAAAGACCATTGTATAATTGATAGCGTAAATAAACCTAGTAGTATAAATAGTAGACTCGAATATAACCATTTCTTCCACGTTGACTGAATATCATCTAAATACTGCTTGGTTATAAGGATAGCCGTCCTCAAACTACAAAGATAAAACCCTATAAGAGATATTTGTATCCAAGTTAACGAAAAGTGATTATACAGGAAGGGCAACATTATGATAAGTATACTTAAAATACCTAGTATGTATCCGTATAAATAGAAATCTCTAGTCCTCTTCTTTAGTTCAATCAATGCTTTGTTTTTTTGAATCAAAAATAATTGGTCCGCTTCTTCTAAAAATGTTCGTATATATCCCTGCCAACAAAAAAAGTAAAGTACTGATAAATAAACAGGCAAAGGAATTGCAACTACCCAGTCAGGTTGGGAAACCCACAATAAGTAATAGTTATAACCAATTATTGCAAGTGCTGGAACAAATAAATAGATAAATATCGTCCAATCAATCACACTTCGAAAAATGTTCCACTGAAATGACAGCTCTTTTCGTAGCCTTTGTAAAAAAATATTACTCCCCATTTCTCTTCTCACCTTGTAGAATCTTATAGAAACAATCAAACAATGAACCATTTGGAAGATAGGCTTTTTCTTGTATATCTGAGAGATTCCCTTCTGCTTTTAATTGTCCATTGGAAACTAATAAAAATCGGTCACAAACTTTTTCAGCAGTATCAAGGACATGGGTAGACATAAGGATTCCCGCACCTCTATTTTTCTCCACATCAACAAGTTTTAAAAAATCCTGCATCGCCATAGGGTCCAACCCAACAAACGGCTCGTCAATAATATAAATATCTGGTTTTATAAGAAAGGCCGTTATTAACATTACCTTCTGTTGCATTCCCTTTGAAAATGTACTTGGTAACTTATGAATTACGTTCTCCATATGAAAAAGTCTTACTAATTCCTCCGCACGTTTTTTAAATTGTCTATCATCTATTGACATGACACCTGCGGCTAAATCAAGATGTTCCCATAATGTTAGTTCATCATAAAAAATCGGACGTTCTGGGATGTACGCATATGTATAATCATTTACAAAATCTATTTCCCCATTACTATTTTCTAACAATCCAAGAATGCATTTTATAGTTGTGCTTTTTCCAGCACCGTTTGGCCCTATTAGACCAACAATTTCTCCACGATTTATTGAAAATGAAATATCCTCAACAACTTTGTTTCCTTCTTCATACCCTGCATTTACAATTGCTACGTTTACTAATTTACTATGCAAGAAAAATCGCCTCCACCTCCATATACGTTACAAATCACCAAAAGTTCCAATATGTAAGTTAAGAAACTGTAATAAAACTGTAAAAGACAGAATAATAGAAATACTTTATGATAATAATAGAGAAAATTGAAGGATTATGACAAATAATGTAGAAATAGTCATACTATTCAGATACAACTATATATATATAGCGAACGCACCTAAAAGGAATGAGGTGATATGAGAAATATATATAATTTGATAACTCTTGATAACACCATACTCTGGCCATGCAGTAGTAAATAACTGAGATTAAAAATGAGTATAACCTATAGGATTAAAACTGCTAACTATTATTTTTAAATATTTTTAAGAACTAAAGTAGTTAATTAGGTAAGACTGAGGCATGATTTTGATCATGTACAATTCGATAAGGAGTGGTTTTTTGAAACCTTCAACAAACCGTATGTTAACTCGTATCAAATCAGTCTACATGTTTATTAATGAAAAAGGGACTGTTACAACACAGGAGCTTGTGGATGAATTCGGAATAACATCACGTACCATTCAACGAGATTTGAATGTGTTAGCATATAATGATTTGGTTCGCAGCCCTAGTCGAGGAAAATGGACGATTACGAAGAAGAAGGTAAAAATATCATCCTAACATACAGCGTAGGGGCGTAAGAAGAAGAAGGTAGCAATCAAGACCTACTATAGAAAGTCTTTTAGCGATAATATACATAGAGAGATACGTAAAGAACAAAAGCGGCGCCTTGGATAAAGGAACATCGACTAATAGCTCCACGTCCTGTGGCAACGCCGGCACTAGCACGTCCTGTGCGTCGAAACCCTGACTTGTCCAGCTTCAGCGGCTAGAAACTCGAGAAATTTCAACTCCTCCGTCAGAGGCAAAAGACGCCTCTTTTGTCGGAGTCTCCAATTTCCTCGTTTCTGACCAAGCCGCTTCAGCATTTCAGTGAGGAGGCTCGAAAAAAAGCAAAGCTTTTTTCCTGCGAGGTTTATCCTCATCAAGCATCCCTTAGTGTTGCCGCCGCAGGAGGGGTGAAGCGACCTCGAGCTGCTTAAAAGCGGAGCTTTTGCGCAAGATACTCGAAGAAGCCTACTCAGGTAGGAAAACTGGCTAGGCGCTGGAGCTGGACTTGGATAACCCTTATTTCAAGTTATTTACATCATATAATTTTAAAATTTCCTAAACATTAGGAAAGGCTGTCGAGAAATCGACAGCCTTTTAATCATGTACTATTACCCTTTTTGAAAGTTTTTCAGTGAAAGAACTTCTTCATCTGTTAATTCCCGATATTCACCAAGTTCAAGTGTTTCATCCAAGGGAAGTGGTCCCATCTGAATTCGTTTAAGGTAAATAACTCTTTTACCAACAGCTTCAAACATTCTCTTCACTTGGTGGAATTTCCCTTCTTCTATGGTTACTTGAATCTCTGACCGTAAACCACTACCAATAATGTGTAGTTGAGCCGGCATCGTCTCATACCCATCATCCAAAGTTACACCAAGACGGAACGCAGCAACATCATCCTCATTTACCACACCATCAATAATTGCAAAGTACGTTTTTGGAACATGTTTCTTAGGTGATAGTAACTGATGGGCTAACTGTCCATCATTTGTTAGCAACAAGAGTCCTTCGGTATCTTTATCTAGACGACCTACTGGAAACGGATTAAACACTGCATCCTCCATTTCTAGTAAATCAACTACGGTATCATGTAAATGATCATCAGTAGCAGATATTACTCCCTGTGGCTTGTTAAGCATAAGATAAATATACTCCTTATATTCAACAACCTCACCGTGCACAGTAACAGTCTCTGAATCAACTTTTACATGCTTGCTTGAATCCTTTACAGTTACACCATCTATTTGTACAGCTCCGGATTTCAAAAGACTCTTAACCTCTTTACGACTTCCGAAACCTCGATTTGACAAAAGCTTGTCTATTCTCACTTTTACATTCCTCCTTCTCGCTCCGCTAATACCCAACTTTCCTATATTTAGGCGTTTTATTCATTGCACAAATGTCCAACTATCATACACTATTATCGTAATTTTAAAAGAAAAAGGAGCGATACCACATGTATTATGATTATGATTATCGTCAGCAGCAACAAGGTTTCCCTGGATTTCCTGGTGGTGGATTCCCTGGTGGCGGATTTCCTGGAGGAGGTTTCCCTGGTGGCGGAGGAAACGTAGACCGTCGCCTTGAAAGATTAGAGCGTCAAATTCAACAACTAGAACGTCAAATTAATCGTTTAGACCGCCGTGTAGAACGCATTGAGCGTCGTTTAGGTTTTGGAACTTTCCAAGGTTAAAAGATTAGAAAGCTGCTGAAAGTAAACATAACCTAAACAAGGAAAAAGGCTGTTATTCTACAGCCTTCTTCTTTTTACCTCTTGATAGAAACGAAAACCTATTTCCAAGTAGAATTTCCATAAGACGAGTACGATATGCTAAATATAAATAAACGACTGCTCCAACAATTACTCCCACAGCCAAAATAATGGTAGATTGGACCCTTCCGTCTGATTGGGTAATACCAAAGGAAAGCAACCATTGAACAATCAGAATGCTTCCAGCCATAAATGCAGCGAAGATAGCCATTAATAAAGACCTTCTTGCAAAAAATGAAAAGCGGTATTGTGCATGTCTTGCAATAATTGCAAAATTGTAGGTTATTGCCACAAAATATCCTAAAGCTGTTGCAAGGATCGAACCAATTTCCCCAAACCATGTAATGAATGGGACATTGAATATTAACTTTATTAATAATCCAAAAACTAAGCTAATTACGGCAAATCGTTGCTTATTTAATCCTTGCATGATAGCAGCCGTTATCGAGAAAAAGGAAAATAATAATGCAACAGGCGCGTACCATCTTAGTACATTCCCACCCGCTTCATTCATCCCGAAAAAGGAATTATACATTGGAAATGCTAAAACTGACATACCCACCACTGCAGGAAGTACTAAAAACACGCAAATCTGAAAGGTTTTATCTATTTGCTGACGTAGTCCATTAAAATCTCCAGATGTAAAAGAATTCGTGATGGTTGGAACAAGTGTAAGACTGAATGCTGTTGCTAGTGATACAGGAATCATTACTAGCTTTGGCACCATTGCAACCACGATACCAAACAATGGTTGGGGGGATTCTTCTCCAAAAGCCAACATTGCCTTATTAAAAGTATATTGATCAATATATTGATAAAGTGGCATCGCTAAACCAACAAATACAAACGGTCCTGCATATGAGAGTAATTCTCTATACATTTCTCTTGTCGTCATATCCGTTTGCGGTTTACTAGTCGCTAATAGTTCATCAAGATGGGGTTTCCGTTTAAACCAAACGAAAATGAGAACTGCTAGACCACCAATAGCACCAATAAGAGCTGCAAAATTTGCAAAACCAACGGCGGTTACTTGCTCACCATTTAACCCTTTAATAACAATAAAACTTGAAGCTAATAAAAAGATAACGCGAGCAATTTGCTCAATTACTTGTGAGACGGCAGTAGGTCCCATTGACTGATGCCCCTGAAAGAAACCACGTATGATGGACATTATTGGAACAACTAATAGTGCAAAACTAACCATCCGAATGACGTGAATAACGTCTTCGACCGAATTATGCTGGTCATCACCACCAAGTTGAATTGGTGCTAATACAGGCGCTAAATAGTAAAGTAAAAGAAAACTTATTAATCCAGTGATTGACATAACAAGTATTCCGGATTTTAACATCCTTCTACCTGTATAATAATCTCCTAGTGAATTATACTTTGAGACAAATTTTGATACAGCAGCAGGAATACCAATCGTTGATAACGCTAAGAAAATAGTGTATTGACCATACCCATATTGATAGAGCGCTAACCCCGTTTCACCAACTAAATACACAAACGGGAACAAATAAACCATACCTAAAACACGAGAAATGTATGTACCAAGCGTTAATATAAACGTTCCACGTAACAACTTAGATTCTGACATGTATAATCCCCAATCTATTATTCAAATACACCATGGCATCTAAAGCCAATATTTTACTCAAGTTTGAAGTCTTACTAGTATATTTTACTTAGGCTATTAAACTAAACTACAGAAAAAGTGACTGTAACTTATCTATATTAGCATATTTCAATACTACCACCCAGCAATAGTTTGTCTAACAAATGAAATAGTAGAAAGTGTCACATAAGGGGTATCCTCACTTAATTCTATAAAGGGTTGGTCAGTAATAACAATAGAAAACTCTTCTTCTGATTCTTGTTCTTTTAACAGTTTGCCAGCATGATCTTTATGAAAAATAATGGCAAATTCTTCTTTATTGTCTAATCGAAAGCAGAAAATATATGCATCAAGATTTCCATCATATAGCCACGCATAATCAAATGTATCTATCTGATAAGAGAGTACCTCAGTAAGCAATGGGATAGAAAGTAGTAAAACCGCAGTATTTCCTTCATTCGTCCATCCTGCATCCTCTGGGTAAACTCCTTGTGAAATCGAAGGTGTGTAGCTCATTGTTATTCCCCTTTCTTTTCATGTATAGTTTAGACTTGTTAAGATTGAAATTCAATTATAAAGTAAAACTTCAAGTAATAAGGGATTTTGTTCTACCCAATTAGATGAAAATGCTGTCAAACAATAATATGGTGGAATCGGGCCTACTGCAGTTGTACTTAGTAAAATATTTCTCTATTTACAAGGTATCCCGCAGCTGCCTTCGACTTCTTTTGAAGGTTATATGACCAGTTGAATCCAGGTGATTACAGTAAGGAAGTTTACACATACTTTCAATAACCATGATATGATGAAGGTATACAATACGTAGAGTTGGTGAACAAAATGAATAGTATAGTTCTTTTTGATGGGATATGTAACTTTTGTAATTCGAGTGTACAATTTATTATTAAAAGAGATTCAAAAGGACATTATCAGTTTACATCCCTTCAGAGTAAGACAGGGGTATCTCTACTTGAAAAGTACGGGATCACTAAAAATATTGAAAGTATTGTATTAATTGAAGGGGATCAGTTTTACACTCGTTCAACTGCTGCACTTCGGATTTGCAGGAACTTAGAAGGTCCTTATCGTCTACTTGCAGTATTATTAGTTGTGCCCGCCCCTATTCGAGATGTATTTTATAATTTCATTGCGAAAAATAGATATAGATGGTTTGGTAAACAAGAAAGTTGTACAATTCCTTCTCCAGAAGTAAGGAGCCGGTTTTTAGATTGAAATAGGGAGTGACATTTTTGAAGTATGATGTTGTTGTTATAGGTGGAGGACCTTCTGGACTAATGGCCGCTATTGCCGCGGGTGAACAAGGTGCGAAGGTACTTCTACTTGATAAAGGAGAAAAGTTAGGCCGAAAGCTTGCGATTTCAGGAGGAGGGCGTTGTAACGTAACAAATCGTCTCCCAATAGATGAAATTATTAAACATATCCCTGGAAATGGGAGGTTTTTATACAGCGCTTTTTCGGTTTTTAGTAATGAAGACATAATTAAGTTCTTTGAAAACTTAGGAATACAATTAAAAGAAGAAGACCATGGTCGGATGTTCCCTACTACTGACAAAGCTCAATCAGTTGTAGATGCGCTTATTAATCGCTTAAAAGAACTAAAAGTACATATTCAAACAAATACACCTGTTTCTATGGTTGAGTATAAGGAAGGTCGAGTAAAAGGACTCTTGCTGAAAAACGGGGAATACATTGAAACTACTTGTGTCGTCATCGCTGTAGGCGGTAAGTCAGTTCCACAAACAGGATCAACCGGTGATGGATATGCGTGGGCAAAAGCTGCCGGACATACAATAACTGACCTTTTTCCCACGGAAGTACCTGTAACATCTGATGAAGAGTTCATTAAACAAAAGTCACTTCAAGGATTAGCACTTCGAGATATTTCACTAAGTGTATTAAATCCAAAAGGAAAATTAGTCATTACTCACACGATGGATATGCTATTCACACACTTTGGAATTTCTGGTCCTGCTGTTTTACGCTGCAGTCAGTTTGTTGTAAAAACGATGAAAAAGTTCAATGTAGACCGGGTAACAGTTAGTATTGATGCTCTACCTCAGATGAATCTCGAGGAAATATTCCAGCATATATTGAAAGTGACGAAAGAAGAACCTAAGAAGGCCATTAAAAATATACTTAAAGGCTTCTTACCTGAACGGTATTTACTATTCCTATTAGAAAAAAATAATATTGACCCTCAAGTAACTTCTGCCAATCTTTCTCATGAAAATATCCGTTCCTTTGCAAAAGATTGTAAACAATTTCAATTCCAGGTAAATGGAACATTACCAATTGAGAAGGCATTTGTAACTGGTGGTGGTGTCTCAGTCAAAGAAATACATCCAAAAGAGATGGAATCAAAGCTAATGCAAGGACTATTTTTCTGTGGAGAAATATTAGATATTCATGGCTATACAGGTGGCTATAATATTACATCTGCACTGGTCACAGGAAGATTAGCTGGTGAAAATGCAGGGAAACAAGCAATAAAGAAATAGTAAAAAATAGAACCTAACCTGTCAGTTATCAACTCTAGGTTAGGTTCTATAAATAATCATTGCTGAAAAACAAAAGATTTGGTCATCATCTTGATTACACGACACGCCAACTTGATACTTAATTTCTATTAAATCAGTTTCATCTATTTTATCTAAAAAACGATTTATCTCGTGCTCTAAATCCTCTTCATGTTCTTCATCAAATACTTTAACCTTTAAAGACAATCTCTCCACCTCCGTATAATACTAGTATTACCAGAGTTGAAGAATTATAAGCTAGTATTCTATTTTCTTAAAAATCTTTTTCGTACAATAAAGACTCCACTAAGTATTAGCAGACAAATTGCCGCAATAGAGAGGTACATATTGAAGGCTGAACGCTCTTGTAAATCTACCGATTCTGTAGGTGTATTGCCACTCCCTAGAATTTCTTTATCCTCACTTGCCTCAGACAGTAATTTCGTACGTTCACATATACCTGTCCCTAAATCTCCATTTTCACCATATGCATAAACGATATATTCTTTTTTAGATTTAAACTCAAATCCACAGCTCGCACTATCTAAACCCGTATGAACGATTACTTGAGATTTATTGGATCCCTTCCAAACTTCATTCACTTCAAACAATACCTCTACTGGTTCGGAAGAAGATTGTAACAACACATTACTTGATCGATTGATGTCAATTACCTTACCTGAAAAAACGGCTGTCTTCTGTTTTAATTCCTCTTCTACTGAACCAGGCATTGCACACGAGCAGGCAGATGCTGGCTGCGGGAAAAAACTAAGCAGCACAGGTACTAACAAAAGTAAAAGGAGTATCCCCTTTATAAATCGCATCACTTCTCCCCCTTTTTTGAAATAGACGTAAATAAGGATGGAAAGTTGCACTAACTAATGTGAGCATTTTGTACAGTCAGTAAAATGTTGTCACATCCATTACAAATAAGAATTTGATAGAATTTTTAAAAATGGATGGGTACGATTACAACAAATTGTTGGAGTAATTTTTACAGTGCTCTTTTTCTCATAAAACCCGTTATGTAAAGACAAGTTATAAATGCAACAGTCGTAACAAAGATACCCATGACTAATCCTATAAATGCCATAAAAGTGTCATCGCCTGGGAATTGTGGCTCAAGTGTAACAATCCAGTATAGAAATACAATGGTTAAAATAAGGTAAAAGCTACTACCGAGAAAACTACTTATTAGTCGCTTCTTTTTACTACCATTCCATGCATTATGTATAATCAACCAAGCGTAAATACTCACTATTACCGCTCCAGCCATGATAATTAAATGTACGAATGGTATCGTCAACATACTAATACCGTAAAGTATGACTAGCGTTAACCCAAAGAAGATCGCATTAACTAAAAACAAAAACATTCCACTGAGCCATGGATTTTGAAACCATGTTAAAGTTGATAATCTAACTACTAACGAGTTATTACTACCTATTAGATGTTTGTATTTATTTCTACTTAGAAATAAGAGAACGATAAAAATAAAACCTATCAGCAATACTAAAGTCATATGCTCCTCCCTTTCATTCTATATTTATTTAATTATATACTTAGAAAATCTATATAGAGAAGATACAAAAAAATAAAAACCCCTATTTAGGAGTTCTTACATTTCATACAAATTATTTCTTTTCACCGGTCCACTCAAGCATTCCACCAACCATATTTCGAACCTGATAACCTTGATCTTCTAAATAAGCACATACATTTTCACTTCTTCTACCTGAACGACAGATGAAAATGTATTCCTTATCTTTATCAAAATAATCCAGGTTAACTGGAATTTCTCCCATTTTAATATGCTTCGCTCCTGGAATCATACCTGTAGCAACCTCTTCATCTTCACGTACATCCACTAACTCAAGATTTTCCCCGTTTTCAAGCTTTTGCTTTAATTCCTCAGTCGTAATTTCATTTATCATAATAATTCCCCGCTTTCCTTTTCATAGGACTATTATAGCAGAGGTTTTTCTTAGAAAACATTGCGATGCTCATTCTTTTAAAGTAAACGGCCATAAGCGGTACTTCTCTATAGCTAACACTATTTAACCCAATACTCTTTGCAATAATCACTTCGTTCCAGAAAGCGAAACTCAATTAATTCTCTTCTCACTGTTGCGTAATCAATATAAATCTTTTTTAAAATTTCATTTACCTCTTTTTCTGTATACGTAACATTGCGTATGAAAAATTGAGCGGTTATATACTCTAGCAATATTGCAATTCGTTTTGCCTTACTCGGAAATTGCCTTATAGTCTTTTGATCCCCGAAGTAAGTAGAAATAATTTTTTGTTTTTCAATTGATTCTACCCCATCTAATAAATATTTCACAACAATTATCCCCCCTTTAATTAAACACTTATCTAATTAGATGATATTCTAATTTAAATCATAAGTCAAACAGTTATTATAGAAATTTCCTGTCCAAGAGAGTATGATGGTACTAGTTAGAACGAAAGGGGTTTTACTAATGACATATCCTAATACCGAAGAAACCATTAATCTTATAAAGGATTTGGTTTCGATTCCAAGTCCATCTGGAAATACGAATGAAGTAATTACGTTTGTGGAAAAGCTTTTAGCGGAAACTGGAGTACATACATATCGAAATCGAAAAGGTGGTCTAATCGCTACAATTCCAGGGAAGGATCAACAAAAGCACCGTATGTTAACGGCTCATGTTGATACATTAGGTGCTATTGTAAAAGAAATCAAAGCAAGTGGACGTTTAAAGCTAGACCTAATTGGCGGTTTCAAATATAACTCCATTGAAGGAGAGTACTGTCAAATCGAAACTTCTTCAGGAAAAATGTATACAGGCACCATTTTAATGCACCAACAATCAGTTCATGTATATAAGGATGCTGGTAAGGCCGAACGAAATCAGGATAATATGGAAGTTCGTATTGATGAGAAGGTAAAAACTGCAGAGGAAGTACGTGCATTAGGAATCGAAGTTGGTGATTTTGTATCATTTGCCCCTAGAGTTGAAATTACACCTAACGGCTATATTAAATCACGTCATCTAGATGACAAAGCTAGCGTAGGCATACTACTCCAATTAATTAAACAGGTACAAGAAGAAAAAATTGAACTCCCTTATACAACGCATTTTCTCATTTCAAATAATGAGGAAATTGGATATGGCGGGAACTCTAATATTACACCTGAAACCGTTGAATACCTTGCAGTAGATATGGGGGCCATGGGAGACGGACAATCCACAGACGAATACACAGTATCAATTTGTGTGAAAGATGCAAGTGGACCTTACCATTATGCATTCCGTAAAAAATTAGTAGCACTAGCCGAAAAATATGGTATCGGCTATAAGCTTGATATTTATCCATATTACGGCTCAGATGCATCTGCTGCCATTCGTTCTGGACATGATATTATCCATGGACTGATTGGACCGGGAATCGACTCTTCACATGCATTTGAAAGAACTCACACAGATTCCATTGAAAACACTACTAAGTTAATTTATCATTATTTACTATCTGAAATGGTTGAGTAAATGGATAAAGCCCCAAGTTGCTTGGGGTTTTTTGATTCATTTGATATTTTTCTTTTAGGTATTGACTTTTTAAGGTGCAATAAGGGATTTACGATTTTTAATTTGGATTTATGGTTTTTATTTTGGATTTACGATTTTTAATTTAAACTTATGGTTTTTAATTTGAATTTATGGTTTATACGAAAAATTTACGGTTATTAGCTATAACTGCTTGAACAAAATCAAAGCCCCTCACACAATATGGATGAGGGGCCAAGACATTAATTAGCGACTATATTTACTAGCTTACCTGGTACTGCGATTACCTTACGAACGGTTTTTCCTTCGATTTGTTCCTTAATTGGTTCTGCACCCATTGCAATTTCTTCCAAGGTTTCTTTTGTTGCATCAGCTGGAACGTGAAGCTTTGCTTTTACTTTTCCATTTACTTGGATTACAATTTCCACTTCATCTTCCACTAACTTTGCCTCATCAAATGCCGGCCAAGCTTCGTATGAAATTGATTCTGTATTTCCTAGTTTTTGCCATAACTCTTCAGAAAGATGTGGTGCAACCGGAGATAGTAATTTTACAAAGCCTTCTAAAAATTGCTTAGGAAGCTCAGGTGCCTTATAAGCTTCATTAATAAACACCATTAATTGTGAGATAGCTGTGTTAAAACGTAATCCTTCATAATCCTCAGTTACTTTTTTCACTGTTTGATGGTAAACACGTTCAAGCGTATTACCTTCAGCACTCACTGTAATTTTTGTATTTAAGCTTCCATTGTCTTCAATAAACAAACGCCAAATTCTGTCTAAGAAGCGACGAGATCCATCTAAGCCATTAGTTGACCAAGCAATCGATGCGTCTAGAGGTCCCATGAACATTTCGTATAAACGTAAAGTATCTGCACCATGAGATCCGATAATTTCATCAGGATTTACAACATTCCCCTTAGATTTACTCATCTTCTCATTGTTTTCTCCAAGAATCATCCCTTGGTTGAAAAGCTTTTGGAATGGTTCTTTTGTTGTAACGACACCAACATCGTACAATACTTTATGCCAGAAACGAGCATATAGTAAATGAAGAACCGCATGCTCAGCTCCACCAATATAAATATCAACTGGTAACCATTCTTTTAATTTTTCAGGATCCGCTAACGCTTTGTCATTATGTGGATCAATATAGCGTAAATAGTACCAACAGCTACCTGCCCATTGTGGCATTGTATTCGTTTCACGACGGCCTTTTTTACCTGTTTTCTCGTCAACAATGTTAACCCAATCAGCAATATTCGCTAATGGAGATTCACCTGTACCTGAAGGCTTAATTTCCTTTGTTTTAGGTAACATTAATGGTAATTCTTCCTCTGGAACAGTTGTCATTGTTCCATCTTCCCAATGAATTACCGGTATCGGTTCACCCCAATAACGCTGACGGCTAAACAACCAATCACGTAGCTTATAGGTAATTTCCTTTTTACCAATTTTGTGTTCTTCTAACCAAGCTATCATTTTGCTGATTGCTTCTTCTTTACTTAGACCATTTAAGAAATCAGAATTTACATGCTCACCATCACCAGTGTACGCTTCTCTCGTAACATCTCCACCAGCAACAACTTCTTTAATCGGCAAACCAAATTTTTGAGCAAATTCATGATCGCGCTCATCATGTGCTGGAACCGCCATAATAGCACCTGTTCCATAGCTCATTAATACATAATCAGCAATCCAGATAGGCATTTTTTCTTGATTCACAGGGTTGATTGCATACGCACCTGTGAATACACCTGTTTTGTCCTTAGCTAAATCTGTACGCTCCAAGTCACTCTTACTCTTAATTTTATTGATATAAGCCTCAACAGCTTCTTTTTGATCTGCAGTTGTAATTTTATCAACGAATGGATGCTCTGGAGCTAAAACTGCATAGGTTGCACCAAATAATGTATCAGGTCTAGTTGTGAAGACAGTAAACGTCTCATCATGCCCATCAATTCCAAATGTCACATGTGCACCCTCTGAACGGCCAATCCAGTTACGTTGCATTTCTTTTAAACTCTCTGGCCAATCTAACTCTTCTAGGTCCTCTAATAAGCGTTCTGCATAAGCAGTAATTTTTAATACCCACTGTCTCATCGGACGTCTTTCAACAGGGTGGCCGCCACGCTCACTTTTTCCATCAATTACTTCTTCATTCGCTAAAACTGTTCCTAAAGCTGGACACCAGTTTACAGCTACTTCATCAACATAAGCTAAGCCCTTTTCAAAAAGCTTTGTAAAAATCCATTGAGTCCATTTATAGTAATGTGGATCTGTTGTATTAATTTCACGATCCCAATCATATGAAAAACCTAGTTCTTTAATTTGACGACGGAATGTATTGATATTCTTCTCAGTAAATTCAGCCGGGTCATTTCCTGTATCTAAAGCATACTGCTCAGCCGGTAGACCGAATGCATCCCATCCCATTGGATGAAGTACATTATACCCTTGCATACGCTTCATTCTTGCAAGAATATCTGTAGCAGTGTAACCTTCAGGATGACCTACGTGCAGGCCTGCACCAGAAGGATAAGGAAACATGTCTAATGCGTAAAACTTACGCTTCCCTTTATCTTCAGTTGTTTTAAAAGTCTTATTCTGTTCCCAATAGTGCTGCCATTTTTTCTCGATTTGCTGGTGGTTGAAACTCATTAGACTTCCTCCTTATTTAATTTGCTCATACGATTTTATTTTAAGGATATCAAGTATGAACACTATTTATAAACAATAAAAAACCTCTAATCCCATAAAAGGGACGAGAGGATATGTATATTCTTCCCGCGGTACCACCCACATTAGTGACAATCTGTGCACTCACTTCATTCATCCTTAACGCGGACAGTCACGATAAACACTATTCTGCAACTGCATTTCATGTTTATAACTCAAAGGCGAGTTCATGTTCTGACAACGATTGACTTGCACCACCCGTCAACTCTCTAGACGTGTTCCAAACACTACTACTCCTTATCAACGTTCAATCATATTTTGTTATATTCAGTATTGTATAGAATTTACATAAGAACTGCAAGTAAAATAGTAAAAAACGGGCTTTTCCCTCTATCATCATTTCCAATTATAGTTACGATTAAACATAATATGACTTTTTGATAGCCCACTTTACTTTTATGTGGCGCTTCTGTCTCTTTTCTATGGAGCACCACCCGATTTCTTCACTTGCGCGTGGAATGCTTCTATTTCTCCTCCTGAGATCACCACTTTCCTCAGATTGTCTTTCCTCAAACCTCACTCTAAAAATGGCAAATTGCATAATCCATATCCAACGTAAGATCTTCCAAGCCAAACTGGAAAAACTACTCATTTTTGTGAAGAAAATGTGGCGAAAAACACAAAAATGTAAGCGTTTAAACCCTTACCACTATTGATACATTGCTTATATGCTCAGTTTTTCACAAAGTGTCCACATATACGCACGGAAAACGTGATTTACATCACGCTTGAAGGTTGCTTACAGAATTATTATTAAGGTGTAGCAAGCGATAAATATTTAATATCCTAGGGGGAAAAAGTAATGAATAAAAAAATGAAATTTATTGTTGCTTCTTTGATTGGAACATCAATTATTTTATCAGGGTGTGGTAAGGAGGATATCGCATTAGAAAAGAAAGTTGAAGCACAGACAACTGATTCAACTAACTCAACTGTAGAAGTAATCGCTCCCCACAAAGACCTTAACCAAGAACCTGTTCCTTTAAAAGTTGAAAGAGTTTCTGAAAATGTAGTTAATGTAGAAATGACAGCACAGATCACTGATATCGAGATAGATAAAGGTTATATCTATAAAGCTTGGACATTCAATGGAGAAGCACCAGGACCAGTTATTGTTGTTAACGAAGGTGACACAATTAACTTCACCTTAAAGAATATGGATCCAGCAATTCCGCATAGCATGGACTTTCATGCGGTACATGCAGCACCATCAGTTGATTTTTCAAATGTAAATCCTGATGAAACTGGTTCATTCTCTTATCCAGCTAACAATCCAGGAGTATTTATGTACCACTGTGGAACAGCACCAGTACTATCTCATATTGCTAACGGTATGCATGGAACTATCATTGTAAAACCAAAAGATGGTTATCCAAATGACAAAGAAATTGATAGAGAATACCTAATTATCCAAAACGAATGGTATAAATATAACGACTTAAACGACTTTACGAACGGTGTACCTAGCCAAGTTGTATTTTCTACTAAGGCACTAAAAGATGGTGACCAAAACACAAATGGTGACACTTTCAGTCTAAAAGAAAAGCCTCTACTTGCTAAAGTTGGTGACCATGTGAGACTTTATATTAACAACGTTGGTCCAAATGAAGTTAGTTCATTCCACGTAGTTGGAACTGTATTTGACGATGTATACATGGATGGAAATCCGTACAACCATATGCAGGGGTTACAAACTGTAATGTTACCGGCAAGTGGCGGAGCAGTTGTAGAATTCACAGTTACAAAAGCTGGGAACTATCCAATTGTTACACACCAGTTTAACCATGCAACAAAAGGTGCTGTTGCATATTTAAAGGTAACTGAAACAGGAGAAGACGATGGCGAAGCAGTTGGTGGCCATTAAAAAAGCCTTATAAAAGAAAGAATATAACTCCTTCTTCTACAAGGTCAAAATAAAAAATATCCAATAAAATCTTATCATAAATAAATAAAAAGAAAAGAAAAAGAACTCAGCTTGAGTTCTTTTTCTTATATAGTGCCAAATTGACTTTCCTAAACCAACAAGTGCACGTCTTGTTACTACATCTTTGGTTAACGACCCCTGTACGTCAAAGGCTTAACACTCGCCTAAGTATCTTTACTGTGCAGTATAACCCCCGTCAATCACACATGCCTGACCTGTTATTCCCTTTGTCTCTTCACTAGCTAAAAACAAGACGTAATTTGCAATCTCATCTACAGCTAAAAGACGCTTTTGTGGTACTAATGGATAAATTACCTCTTCTAAAACCTTTTCCAACTCTACATTTCGAGTTTTGGCAAGATCTACTAGCTGATTTCGAACAAGTGGTGTGTCAACATAACCCGGACAAACAGCATTCACTGTTATTCCGTGCTCTGCTCCTTCTAATGCTGCAACCTTCGTTAACCCGATTACCCCATGTTTTGCACTATTGTATGCAGCTTTTCCTGCAAAGCCAATTAGACCATTTATAGAGGCCATATTAATAATACGTCCAAATTTTTGCTTTTTCATAATCGGAAAAACATGTTTAATTGCTATAAATGGTGCAGTTAACATAACAGAAAGGAGCAATTCAAATTTTTCCTTAGGAAATTCGTCAATTGGCGAAACATGCTGTAATCCTGCGTTATTAATTAAACAATCAATTTTACCAAATTCGTTTATTGCTTCATTTAGAGCACCGATAATTTCGTTTTCACTAGTCACGTTGCACCGTAGTCCAATTGCTTCAAAGCCGCTTTCTCGGAGTTTCAAAGCAGATTCCTTCACAACTTCTTCATCTAAATCTGTTAAGACAACTCTTGCTCCCTTTTGGGCAAATGCCTTTCCTATCTCATAACCAATTCCTCTAGCTGCTCCCGTAATAAATACAACTCTATTTGTGAACATGTTGTCCTCCTATTTTTTAAATCCCCAAACCTAGTGAGAATAAAATTATAGCTAAAATTACTCCAATGGTTGGAACAATTACTGTTACTGCCCCTACTGCTCCATATGCATCCTTATGAGATTCTCCACAGATGGATCGTACTGTCGTCACAACGTAACCATTATGAGGTAAAGAATCTAAAGCACCAGAAGATATGGCAACAACCCTGTGAAGAGCTTCCGTATTTACGCCTGTCTCAATATAATGAGGTGCCAGTAAAGGTAGAGCGATCGCTTGACCTCCAGATGCTGAACCAGTCATCCCCGCAATAACACTGACCGCAATTGCTCCACCAATTAATGGACTTCCCGGTATATTAGTCATCGCATCAACAGCAACCTGGAATGCTGGAACTGCTTTAGCTACTCCACCGAATCCTACAACAGCCGCTGTGTTACCAATAGCTATTAAAGCACCAAGAGTACCATCGGAAATGGCTTTACCAAAGGATTTAAAATATTTTCTATTAAGTAAATACGTTGAAATAACCCCACCTAATAATGCGATAATGAGTGCGGATTGCGCCAAATAGTCATGGAAGATTAACGCTAAAATAAGTACAACTACTAACGGAATTAGTCCAGTAATAGGGTGTGGAAGTTCTTTGTCTTCTACAAGTGGGTCATTGTCTCTAGAAACGAACGTCTCCCCTTTTGCTACTGCTTTTGAAATCATTCGTTTTAACCACCAATAACCAAAAATGATCATAAATAAAGCAACAATTGCACTAACTTCCCATCCTGCATAAGGTGATGTTCCTAAATAATCAATTGGGATCCAGTTTTGAATTTCAGGAGAACCTGCAGACGTCATTGTAAATGTAACTGAACCAAAGGCAAGTGTAGCTGGAATAAATCTTCTTGGTAAGTTTGCTTGCTTAAATAAGCTAATTGCCATTGGATATACCGAGAATGCTACAACAAATAGACTTACTCCTCCATAGGTTAATACCGCACATGCTAAAACAATCGCAAAAACAGCATATTTCATACCTAATTTATCAACAATCCATTTCGACACACTGTCTGCAGCTCCACTATCCTCCATTACTTTTCCAAATATCGCTCCGAGTAAGAACATTAGATACCATGAAGTAACAAAGCTTGAAAAGCCGCTCATATAGTTTCCTACTAAGTTAGCTTCACCTTCTCCAACCAATTGTGGAAACAAAGGTAAGCCGCTACAAACAGCAACAAATAGCGCACTAAGTGGTCCAGCAACTAGTAAATTCATGCCCCTCATCGTTAAATAAATTAAAAGTGCTAAACCTCCAACTAAGCCAATCATACTAAGCATTTCGTATCCCCCTTATTTAAACCTTCTATTTTTTACATCTTCTATTAACAAAGGTGGTTCAGTTATAGCGACAATATCTTCAATTGTATAATCATTAAAAACTTCTATTAGTTTAAGGCCATTATCAGTAACATCAATTACTGCACGGTCCGTGATAATTCGATTTACTACTCCTTTACCAGTAAGTGGTAAGCTGCAGCTTTTAACAATTTTAGAAGAACCAGTTTTACTTACGTGTTCCATAATGACAATGATCTTCTTTGCACCATGTACAAGATCCATGGCACCACCCATACCTTTGATCATTTTTCCTGGTATCATCCAATTTGCTAGATCACCAGTTTCGGAGACTTCCATCCCCCCTAATATGGCAATATCTATATGTCCACCCCGTATCATTGCAAACGATTCAGCACTATCGAAAAATACAGATCCCGGAATTGCCGTAACGGTCTCCTTTCCAGCATTAATTAAATCAGGATCAACAGCTTCATTTTTTGGGTACGGGCCTATTCCCAGTAACCCATTTTCAGACTGAAGCACCACTTGTTTTGATGGATTTATATAGTTCGCAACTAAGGTAGGCATGCCAATCCCTAAATTTACATAGTAACCGCTTTCAATTTCCTCTTCTGCACGTTTTGCAATTCGTTCTCTAACCATGAATTTTTCAGCCACTATTCACATCCTCCTATTTAGAAACCGTCAATCGCTCAATTCTTTTTTCTTGAGTTCCCACAATTAATCTTTGTACATATATGCTCGGGGTGTGAATTTCATCAGGATTTAAATCTCCGATTTCGACTAATTCCTCTACCTCAGCAACTGTAGTTTTACCGGCTGCAGCTATCATCGGATTAAAGTTTCGAGCAGTTTTGTTATAAATGAGATTTCCCATTTTATCACCTTTATGTGCTCTTACTAAACTAAAATCTGCAGTTAATGCCAGCTCAAGCACATACTCTTTCCCATTAAATTCTTTAACCTCCTTACCTTCAGCAATTGGAGTCCCCACTCCTGCAGGGGTATAAAAAGCGGGAATACCAGCACCACCAGCACGAATTTTTTCAGCTAAACTCCCTTGAGGAATTAATTCCACTTCTAGTTCACCTGATAAAACCTGTCTCTCAAACTCCTTGTTCTCTCCGACATATGACCCAATCATTTTCTTGATTTGATGGTTTCTTAATAAAAGACCAAGGCCCCAATCATCAATACCGCAATTATTAGAAATAACCGTTAACTCTTTAACCTTTGCTTCAACAAGTGCAAGGATTAGGTTCTCAGGGATACCCACAAGGCCAAATCCTCCAACCATAATTGTCGATCCATCCTCGATGTCTTTAACAGCTTCAATAAATGTTTCAAATACTGGTTTCAATCTCTAAACCTCCTTTTCAATTGACTCACTTTCAATATTGCAACTAATGTGCCAAGTTAAAAAAGTCACAAAATAGTCATTTTTAATAATTAATTGATACTTGCACGTTTTTAAAATTCCGAAAATCTGGAATACTAGAATTTGATATTTCGGAAATCCCTTACAAAGAACAAGAAAAAAAGATTCCAGAAATCCGGAAATGCATTCCGGTTTTCTG
Organism: Ferdinandcohnia jepli; assembly: GCF_047246645.1. Classification (NCBI taxonomy): domain Bacteria; kingdom Bacillati; phylum Bacillota; class Bacilli; order Caryophanales; family Bacillaceae; genus Ferdinandcohnia; species Ferdinandcohnia jepli. Next base: position 40,944 of record NZ_JBFOKR010000016.1, on the reverse strand, counting down.
GAATCTACTAATCTATCTTTAACTTCTTTACCTTTTCATACATACTGGATTTACTTATTCCTAAAGCATTCGCTGCCAATTGCTTATCATTTCTGAATTTCTGCAGTGTTTTCTCGATTACTCTTTTCTCTGTTTCCTCAAGAATTTCTTTTAGATTTTTTTGCCCAATTAATAACTTAGGGTCATCTACTAAATACTCTGGCAAGGAATGAACCGTAATTCTCTCCCCATTTGTTAAATGTGTGGCAGCCTCAATAACATTTTCAAGTTCTCTCAAATTTCCTGGCCATGTATGTTGATGAAAAATTTTTAAAACCTCATCATCAATCGAAGTAATTCGTTTTCCTGTTCGTTTTGTTATTTTTCCGATAAAAAAATGAGTTAACAGATTGATATCTTCTGTTCGTTCCCTTAATGGCGGTATCGTAAACGGAACAACATTTATTCGATAAAATAAATCCTCTCTGAATCGTTTCTCTTCAATCATTTGTTCGAGTGGTCTATTTGTTGCTGCAATAACTCGAACATCAACAGGTATCGACTTTGTTGCACCAATTGGTTCTACTTCTTTTTCTTGGAGAACACGTAATAACTTAATCTGCATATGTAAAGGCATATCTCCAACTTCATCTAAAAAAATAGTACCTCCATGGGCAAGTAAAAACTTTCCCTTTTTCCCACCTTTTTTAGCTCCTGTAAATGCGCCGTCTTCATAGCCAAACAATTCTGATTCAAGGAGGTGCTCAGGTATTGCACCACAATTTATTTTAATTAATGGATTTTTACTTCTCCCGCTTAGTTGATGGATACTATGAGCGAAGAGCTCCTTACCAGTCCCACTTTCCCCTCTTATTAAAACCGATATGTCACCAGATGCTATTGATTTAACTTTATCCTTAAGTTCAAGCACCTGTTTAGAATTTGTTTTTATATCTGAAAGTGTGTATTTCGCCCCGTTATTTTCCTGCCAGTCTTCAATATAAGTTTGGAATTGGGACATCAAACTCTTTATATGGCTGTTCATCTTATCCCATTCCTTAGTATCTCTAAAAATGACTGTCCCTACAGCTCCAACAATTCGATTATTTGAATAAATAGGGATCCGATTCGCAATCATATAATTCCCTTTTATGTAGTGCGGGTTTCCAATCTCTTCTTCTCCTGTTTGAACGACTATATGCATCCTTGTATTTTCAATCACACCTGTCACATGCTTACCAAGGACTTCCTCCCGTAGAACTCCAAGAAAATCACAGTAATTTTTATTAATGTAAACAACTTTACCTTCATGGTCAACGACAACAATCCACTCGTATGCACTATCAATTATGGTTTCAAGTATTTTATTCTTAAACTGAATATCATCATTTGTAAACATGTTGTAAACAACACCTTCTCTATGCCCACTTTTACCAACATCATATCATTACGCAAGAACCTCATAAAGAAAATATTTGTACATAAAAAAGACTTGAACGGAGTCAAGTCTTTTACTTTATGCACTAAGTGCAACTTCCTTTGAATCTTTAATTTTTTTATCATAGATAACTGTAGTAAAGATTGAAGCGAGCAATAATACTGCTAACACGGTAAATAGCATACTCATTCCATACAAATCAACAAGTATTCCACCCAGTAACGGGCCAATCATTCTTCCCCCTGTTGCAGTACTGTTTACGATTCCCTGGTAAAAGCCCTCTCTTCCTTTTGGTGCAAGATCGTTCGCGATTGTTGGGACTGCGGGCCAGATAAACATCTCCCCGACTGTAAGAACAACCATTGCAGTCATAAATCCACTAAATGATCCAGCGTATGAAGCAACCACAAACGAAGATATAAAGATTAAAATCCCAATTACAATTTGCTTTTTTAACGTCTTAGCAATATAACGAATCACTACGTTGATCGCTGGCTGTGCGAGAACGATGAGTCCACCATTAACAGTCCAGAGCAAACTATATTGAGTTAGAGTAATTCCAATATCTTGTGTGTAACTTGAAATTGTTGATTGCCACTGAACATAGGCCACCCAACATAATAAGTATCCAACACTGAGAACTAATAGTGCATTTAATTTCGAACGATTTTTAACTACTTTTGATTGTTCTAGTAAATTTGTTTGAGTTCCTTTTATTCCCTGGAAACTGCGATAGAAGATTGCAACTATAAAAAACGCAATAAACATGAGTGCATTCGCTATAAAGATATATTCAAAAGAGAATGAAGCAACAAAACCACCTAATGCTGATCCTGCTGCTACCCCTAAATTCTGCGCAACATACAACGCATTAAAAGATTTCCTTCCACCTTCAGGCCATACCGAACCAGCAAGTGCATACATCGCCGGAAAAATAATGCCTGATCCAAACCCAACAAATCCTAACAAAATAACATAATCTGGCCATCCATGAAAAAAGACTAAGCCGATTATCGCAACCAAGGTAATGGCAATTCCAGACAATATTGTTTTAAAGCCACCAATTTTATCAAACAAGGTGCCACCAATTAAGTTTCCTACAACACTCGCACCTGCATTAAGCATAAGTACAAGACCAGCAACAGAAAGTGATTTACCAAGATGATCGTGTATATATATTGTATTTAACGGCCACAAAAAAGAGGATCCAGTTACATTTATAACCATTCCAATAACTAATAACCATAGTGCTCGAGGCATTTTGAGGCACCTCCAATTTCACATAAATTTCGGATTCCAGAATTATTCTATTCCTTTCCACAATTAGAATCAATTAAAAAAATTATTCAGATAAAGTGAAACTTCAATCAGGCACTGATTGTTAGTTGAACTAATCGGACTTTTACGGGCAGTTCTTGAAGTTCTACTGCCCGTTAAAGCGGGATAAAGATGAGGATTGTCGGAAAAACAAAAAATCGACAAGTGACGAATCACTTGTCGATTAAATCTACTCAGTACGCTGCTTTGACTTAATAGGTTGACCCTTTTTTTGATACTTTTGCTTAGATACTTTTACTGGATCATAATCCTGACCTAACTCAATATCGTTACTATTAACACCGTTTTTTGTCTTTTGCTCAGGATTGTTTTGTTTTGAACGTTTTCTCATTACCTCATCCCCTATTTGTACTCTTGGATAATATTTTCATCTAATGTCATATCATTTTGGAGCTGTTGTAATTGCAATCTCATCCGATGTAATTGCTCCCGCTGTTGTCCATTACAGCTTTGAGAAAGCTTTGCGAGTTCATTAGTAACTTCTTCTAATTGCATCTGAGCATCTGTATACTCTGTTGTATTGTAATGTTCTTGGTGTCGAGCTATTGTGATTTGTTCCTGAGCGTTGCTAATCGAATCCTCACAGCGCTGAAGAAAAGAGTCAACAGATTGTCGAGTGGCCATTCTTTCCCCTCCTAATCAAACATAAGAAGCAACTGCTTCTCATCTATAGTTTGTTCATCCTGTATTACTTCTTTCAAAAATTTATTTCCAGTTCACCAAGATGTATTATTTACATTTGTGATTTTAAAAGCTAACATGCTAAAATTTATAGTTGGGGATATTTTATATAAAATAAGGAGGGATCTGAGGTGACTCAGGTAAACCCATTTCTATATACAACAGATAATAAACGTTATCATACATGGAATTATCATTTACGAAATACTTTTGGCCATAAAGTTTTTAAGGTAGCGCTTGATGGAGGGTTTGATTGTCCAAACCGCGATGGTACTGTTGCACATGGCGGTTGTACGTTTTGTAGTGTTGCTGGTTCTGGTGACTTTGCGGGCAATCGAGCTGATGATATCTTAACTCAATTTCATACAATTAAAGAGAAGATGCATGAAAAATGGAAGGATGGAAAATACATGGCCTACTTCCAAGCTTACACAAATACTCATGCTCCAGTTGAGGTACTTCGTCAAAGATTCGAACCAGTCCTGGCTGAAGAAGGAGTAGTTGGTATTTCAATAGCCACCAGACCAGACTGCCTTCCCGATGATGTTGTAGAGTATTTAGCTGACTTAAATAAAAGAACTTATCTTTGGGTTGAACTTGGCCTCCAAACGGTTCACGAAAAGACAGCCACGTTAATTAACCGTGCCCATGACTTCCAATGCTATGTTGATGGTGTTAATAAGCTACGAAAACATGGAATTCGTATTTGTTCTCATATTATTAACGGACTTCCACAGGAAACACCTGAAATGATGATGGAAACAGCTCGTGAAGTTGCGAAGCTTGATGTACAAGGTATTAAAATCCACCTTCTTCATCTTTTAAAAGGTACTCCTATGGTAAAACAATACGAAAAAGGTCTTTTAGAATTTCTCACATTCGACAATTATGTAAAGTTAGTATGTGACCAACTTGAAATTTTACCACCGGAAATGATTGTACACCGTATTACTGGTGATGGACCTATTGACCTGATGGTTGGCCCGATGTGGAGTGTAAACAAATGGGAAGTTCTTAATACTATTGACGCTGAACTTAAACGTCGAAATAGCTATCAAGGAAAGTTTTATAAAAAGGTTGTTGAATCGATATGAAGTTAGATCGAATTCTTCCCTTTGCTCGTAGATTAGTTGAACTAGCCGTGAGCGAAGGAGATATTGTAGTTGATGCAACGATTGGCAACGGACATGATACCGCCATGCTCTCATCATTAGTAGGCATAAACGGCCATGTGTACGGTTTTGATATACAAGAGGAAGCATTAATAAATACTACTGAACGATTATCGAAAGTTGGGACTTCTAGCAATGTAACTTTGTTTCAAGTAAGTCATAATCAAATCAAGACAAATCTACCAGAAGAAACACACGGAAAAGTTACTGCAGCAATCTTTAATTTAGGATACTTACCAGGCGGGGACAAAGAAATTGTCACAAAGCCTAATTCAACAATTGAAGCTATTGAGCAATTACTAACTATAATGTCTCCAGAGGGAATTATTGTACTAGTTGTTTACCATGGACATGATGAGGGCGCAATAGAAAGAGATATACTTTTAGAGTATGTATCAACAATTGACCAAAAACGTGCACATGTTTTAACATACCGATTTATCAATCAAGTCAATAATCCTCCCTTTATAATTGCAATCGAAAAAAGATAGAGCCAAATGCTCTATCTTTTTTTAACCAAATACCGTCTGTATTCTCCGGTATGCCCGTCCATTAATATAAAAGAAAAATGATGTACTGCCGCCAAGCTTAATGATTTTCTTAGCAACCTTAAAAACATTACGTTGACTACGCACCTTTTCATCTGATAAATACAAGCCTAAAAGTCCTCTATTGATCAGTCGATGAAATTTTTCATTTGGTAAACCTTCGGTATGTTTATCAGCTTGAATGATAAAATGTTTTAGTCGTTCAACTAACTGATGTTCATGTTGATAGTAAAAACAGAAGTTTAAGTCTCCACCTTTTCGGTCTTCTTCTTGATCGATAAAATAATCTAATAAGATATGTAATCCTTGTACATAAGGGAAATATCCGTCTCGTATTTTTTGTGCCATCTCTTCCTGGAAATCATCCTGAAATGCATACGCCACTAAACAGAAAATACCTAATGTTGAGCCCGAGCAAGCTGAGAACTCATACCATTCCATTTTAGGTAGTTGAGTTCGATGAAGCTGGAACCAATTTTCTAACCTTGGAACCCGCTCTTCAACTTGTACATGTTTATGAATTTGCAAGTCACAGTAATATTGCGCTAACTCCTGAAGATAAGTAGAAATTTTTTGATAATGTTTTGTTTTTTCCAAGCTCTTCTGACAAGTTGTCACTAGGCTCTCTAAATAGCCTCCATCATTCTGCTCCGCTCGATATTGATAATAATTTTTAGTGTTTTTCCCAGGGACTAAAGCATCTGGCATTGAATCATGTAATGATTGAAAATCAATCGGATCTAGTGATGTACTACGGTCACACAGATTATCTAAGTAATCGCTAATGGTTTGATAAGCAACAATAAACCGAATGCATTCCTTAATATGGTCTGGAGTTAAAAGGGCAAGTATAGCCCCACCCTCACAGTGAAATGTCTTTGTATTAATACTTGCCAGAGCTTGCTTTCGCAACTCATCATCAGGTATTTCCTCAGCCTTTTGTTTCCATACTGCCAGTTCGCGATGTACGATTGGAAAGACATCACGATATACTTTCTTCATTAATCCAAGTGGATGTGTCGGTACCAAGAAAATCACCTCATTTTTGCTTTCTGAAAAAAGGTATGTCGATAGAATTTACGGTAAGGAAGAAAGTTGATACACTTACCTTAAATGAAATTTTAGTAAATATCAATTTTTACGAAAGGAAAATGATATATGATCTACCCATACAAAGGAATCTTTCCGAAAATTGCAGATTCTGTTTTTATTGCTGACTACGCAACAGTTACAGGTGATGTCATAATTGGAGGAGAAAGTAGTGTTTGGTTTAATACAGTGATTAGAGGAGATGTTGCTCCTACTATAATAGGTGAAAGAGTTAATATCCAAGATAACTCAATCTTACACCAAAGTCCAAATAACCCATTAATTGTAGAAGATGATGTGACGATTGGTCATCAGGTTATTTTACATAGTTCCATCATTCGAAAAGAAGCCCTAATTGGCATGGGCTCTATCATTCTTGATGGCGCTGAAATTGGTGAAGGTGCGTTTATTGGAGCAGGTAGTCTTGTGCCACAAGGAAAGAAGATTCCTCCTAATACACTTGCATTTGGTCGTCCCGCTAAGGTCATTAGAGAGTTAAATGATGATGACAAAAAGGATATGGCCCGAATACGTAGAGAATATGTTGAAAAAGGACAGTTTTATAAGAGTTTGCAAAAATAAGAAAAGCGCAAGCGCCTTGGTCAGCCCCGACAAGCGCTGGAACCCTGACGAGGAGGCTCGAAAAAAAGCAAAGCTTTTTTCCTGCGTGGATTAACCTCAGGAAGCATTCCTTAGTGTTGCCGCCACAGGAGGGGTGAAGCGACCTCGAGGGGCTAGGCGCTGGAGCTAAACACCGAAAACTCGGTTAAAATTTTTATACTTTATTATTTAACAAAAGCTCGCCACTAGGCGAGCTCTTCAATTCTTAATTAGAAGCTTGTTGTTTTAGAGCTTCAGCTTTGTCTGTACGCTCCCAAGGTAAATCTACGTCACTTCTTCCAAAATGACCATATGCAGCTGTCCGCTTATAGATTGGTCGGCGAAGATCTAACATCTTAATAATCCCTGCTGGACGAAGGTCGAAGTTTCCACGTACTAAATCAACTAGTACATCTTCAGAAACAGTTCCAGTTCCGAATGTATCAACTGAGATAGAAACTGGTTGAGCCACTCCAATCGCGTATGCTAATTGGACTTCACACTTATCAGCAAGTCCTGCAGCTACAATATTTTTTGCAACGTAGCGTGCAGCATATGCAGCCGAGCGGTCTACTTTTGTAGGATCCTTGCCCGAGAATGCTCCACCACCATGGCGTGCATAACCACCATACGTATCAACGATAATTTTACGTCCTGTTAGCCCTGCATCCCCTTGTGGTCCACCGATTACAAAACGTCCTGTTGGGTTGATAAAGTACTTTGTATTTTCATCAATAAGCTCTTTTGGAACAACTGGATTAATAACATGCTCCTTAAGATTACGCTGAATTTGCTCCAGTGTAATTTCAGGATGATGTTGAGTAGAAATAACAATGGTATCAATTCTAACTGGGTTGTTATTTTCATCATACTCAACAGTAACCTGAGTTTTACCGTCTGGACGTAAATATGGAAGAATCTCTTCTTTACGAACTTCAGTTAAACGACGAGCAAGCTTATGAGCTAAAGAAATTGGTAAAGGCATTAGTTCTTTTGTTTCATTACAAGCAAAACCAAACATCAAACCTTGGTCTCCCGCACCAATTGCATCAATTTGCTCATCAGTCATTTGACCTTCACGAGCTTCTAACGCTTGATCTACACCCATAGCGATATCTGGTGATTGCTCATCAATGGAAGTTAAAACTGCACAAGTCTCAGCATCAAATCCATACTTTGCACGAGTATATCCAATCTCTCTTACAGTTTCACGTACAATTTTAGGGATATCTACATATGTAGAAGTTGTAATTTCTCCTGCTACAAGAACTAATCCAGTAGTTACAGAAGTTTCACAAGCTACGCGTGCATTAGCATCACTAGCTAAAATAGCGTCCAAGATAGAATCTGAAATTTGGTCACAAATTTTATCTGGATGACCCTCTGTAACAGACTCAGAAGTAAATAATCGGCGTCTAGTTGTCACAACGCTTCCTCCTTTTACATTCAGAACATCGAGTGTACTCAATTTCTGACTTTCTTTTTGATACGGTACTCATTCCCTTAGTATTGTTACATTTTGATTTTTTATCCTGTATTCACGTACAGTAAAACACTTTGCGGCTGACCTAACGTGCACGAAAAGTGATTACAAACACAAACTTTTCTCTAATTAAATTTGAATTTACTTTCAAGATTGTATATGTGAATGTAACATCGTATGAGTTAAGCAAACAGATAGATATTCTAAAAGTTGCCCCTGATATCAAGAAATAAAAAACCTTCCCTGCTAATGAGGAAAGGTAAATTTGTCATTCTCGCCTTTCACTCTTATCGATCAAGGTCATGCCTTGCTCAGGTTAGCACCTTATCACTATTTAAAAAACCAAGAAGTTATATGTATAGAATAAACATAAATTTACTTCTATATGTATACATAGTGATGGTTGCCGGGTTTCATTGGGCCTGTCCCTCCGCCAGCTCGGGATAAGAGAGTATCCGTTCAATGACATATCATAACGTAGTAAACCTTTTACTGTCAACAATATTACGGAAAATAAAAACAAAAAATATGATCAGTACTTTTAAAATAAAAATCTAGCTTTTATTCTTGTTTAAATTACTATTTTTACCTATAATTTTAAAGCGCTTACTTTTTTTATCTTTACATAAAGTGCATGAAATCATAGTTTTTTAAATTGGTTGGTACACTTTGGAGATAAGTTACGTAAAATACGTTAAATAGTATAGACTAATTGAATTAATGTGTTATACTAATTATAATTCGAATGATAATAATATTTAGATAAAGGATGGTTTTTTTCATGAATTCAGTTGAAGTTTCAAGTGAGCAGCTAATGGAATTAGTGAATGGAAATAACGTACTTCATGATCTCTCTGTCTCGGTATTAGTCGAAAAAGTACTAGCTAGAAAAGAGGGAATTCTTACTTCGACTGGTGCTGTACGTGCGACTACAGGAAAATATACAGGTAGATCACCAGAAGATAAATATATTGTAGAAGAAGCTTCTACAAAAGATAAAATTGACTGGGGAAAAGTCAATCAACCTATTTCTGAAGCAACCTTTGAAAAACTTTACACAAAAGTACTTACCTATCTAAAAGAGCAAAACGAAGTCTTTGTATTCAATGGATATGCAGGTGCTGACAAAAAGGTACGTATGCCAATTCAAGTCATTAATGAATTTGCTTGGCATAATTTATTTGCTCAGCAACTTTTCATTCGCCCTACTGAGGAGGATTTAGAGAATCACAAGCCGGAATTTACTGTAATAAATGCTCCTAATTTTAAAGCTGACCCTGCTGTTGATGGTACTCATTCTGAGACATTCATCATTATCTCATTTGAAAAACGCACTGTTTTAATTGGTGGTACAGAATATGCTGGAGAAATTAAAAAATCAATTTTTTCAGTAATGAACTTTGTTCTGCCTGAAGCTAATATTTTATCTATGCACTGCTCGGCGAATGTTGGCCAAGAAGGGGATGTAGCCTTATTTTTCGGCCTATCAGGCACTGGAAAAACAACTCTATCAGCTGACCCTAAGCGTCGATTGATCGGCGATGATGAACACGGTTGGTCTAACTCAGGTGTCTTTAATATCGAGGGTGGTTGCTACGCGAAATGTATCAATTTATCACGGGAGAAAGAACCACAGATTTTTGATGCAATTCGTTTTGGATCGGTCCTTGAAAATGTGGTTGTTGATGAGGAATCCAGAATTGCTGATTATGATGATGGCTCACTTACTGAAAATACAAGAGCAGCATACCAAATTGAGAATATCGACAATATTGTTGTTCCTAGTATTGCTGGTCACCCGAACACAATTGTATTTTTAACTGCTGATGCTTTTGGAGTATTACCACCGATTAGCAAATTAACAAAAGAACAAGCAATGTACCATTTCTTAAGTGGTTATACAAGTAAACTCGCTGGAACAGAGCGTGGAGTAACATCTCCTCAAGCAACTTTTTCAACATGTTTTGGTTCACCATTCCTACCACTTCCTGCAACTGTATATGCTGAGATGCTTGGTAAAAAAATTGATGAACACAATGTGCAAGTATTCCTTGTAAATACCGGTTGGACTGGTGGAGAATACGGTGTTGGAAACCGTATGAAGTTAAGCTACACACGTGCAATGGTGCAAGCTGCTTTAGAAGGCGAATTGAACAACGTCGAAACGGTAAAAAATGATATATTTGGTTTAGAAATTCCAATTCATATTGCTGGAGTTCCAGATGATGTTTTACAACCTTCTAAAACATGGGCCGATCAAAGTGCATATTATGTGAAAGCAAAGGAACTTGCACTTAAATTTAAAGAGAACTTTAAAAAATTCTCTAATGTTCCTAAGGAAATTGAATTATTAGGTGGTCCAAGAATATAAGCAGGATAAAACCTCGAGAGTTTCCCTCTCGAGGTTTTTAATTTATAGAATTCAGGGATTGCAGTTCGTATGTAATAGTTGTTTTATCATCTTCTAGTGTAATCTTTTTTATAATGGCATCCCCAATAGACTCGCTATCTTTTGTTCGTCTTACCTCTAAAGGAATGTCTATTGGATATAGTCGATAACCATCTTTGATTAGAGTAAAAAGATTGTCTTTCACTCTCTCTTCCCTGCCTTTTGTAACAATCATAGTGTTTAATTCGAATGGCATTCCCACTTTTGGTTCCCCCTCATTATTTAGTAGGTCTTGATTTCATCCACTCAGTTAACCTTTTAACAGTAACTCGATTCTCAGCTGGCGGAAAATAATGTGTAAATTCAGGGTAATACCAGCTATCTACATACTTTCCTAACTCTTTGACCCTTTTTTCAAGACGATACGAATGCTCAACCGAAACATTTTTATCTTTTTCTCCATGAATAATAAGCAAAGGTGCCTCAAGTTCTTCTAGATTGTATAAAGGTGTTCGCCAACGATACCGCTCGGGATATTTTGTTGGAGTTCCCCCAATTACTCTTTTCATCATTTTGCGTAAGTCATTTCTTTCTACATAAGTTAAGCTTAAATCACTCACCCCACCCCAAGAGACAATGGAACATGCTTTTGGATGATGAATTGCAGTAAGTAAGGCCATTACTCCTCCACGCGAGAAACCGAAAATATGAATTCTTTTTGGATTTACTTTTTCATGTTGTTCTAGAACCTTATATGCTGAAAAAGCGTCATAACGATCTTTTCCTGCAAAATCCTCGTTACCTTCTCCTCCTTGATTTCCCCGGTAAAATGGAGCCATTACAACGAATCCTTCAGAAGCAAATTGAATAATTCTGCCTATCCTTACTTTGCCTACATTTTTTATACCACCACGAAGATATAAAAAACCATCATAGTGTCCCTCAGCCTTGGGTTCTGCAAGAAACCCTTTCACTTTTAACCCTTTACTACAATATGTAACCAAATACAAATTAATGGCAGGGTTTGGTGAAGGGAAACGCTGTTTTTCGATTATCATTCCATCAATCATTTCGACAACCCTTTCAATCAACCTATTTCATATTTCCTATTTTTTAAACATGTAGTGCATAACAGCTTTTAAAAAATAGGCATTCACACATTTTTGTCACGTTTCATACTCTATCTTAGATAAAGTGAAACTTCAATCAGTGGGGGTTTTTTATCCCCACTGATTGTTAGTTAAACCAATCGGGGTGTTAGCGTCCGTTATCTCTCTCCTATACGTCTTCATGTTCCTGCTATGGAGTTTTCCGGACGATTACACCGGGATAAAAATTACTATTCGACAGAAAACCTGTCAAGGAGGAATGACTACATGCGTTATTTAGTTAGCATGCTTGTTCTATTACTTATTATCCCACTTGCGGCTTGTAATAATGAGCAAGTACAGACTTTACGTGTAGCTGAAGTTACCCGTTCTGTTTTTTACGCACCACAGTATGTTGCGATTACTGAAGGCTTCTTTGAAGAAGAAGGATTAGAGATTGAATTGACAACAGTTCCTGGTGGGGATAAGACAATGACTGCTCTTATTTCGGATGGAGCTGACATTGCATTGGTAGGTTCGGAAACATCCATTTATGTAGAAGCACAAGGTTCAACCGACCCTGTCATCAACTTTGCAGCTCTTACACAAACGGACGGTACTTTTTTAGTTGCAAGGGAAAACATTGAAAATTTCAGTTGGGACCAATTAAAAGACAGTACCTTCCTTGGTCAGCGTAAAGGTGGCATGCCGCAAATGGTTGGTGAATTTGTGTTAAAAAAGCATGATATTGATCCACAAGCCGACCTAAATCTGATTCAAAATATAGATTTCGCTAATATTTCTAGTGCCTTCGCATCTGGTACAGGTGAATTTGTTCAATTGTTTGAACCAACTGCCAGTCTATTTGAAAAGGAAGGCCGTGGCTATATTGTAGCTTCATTTGGTGAAGAGTCTGGTCGTGTACCTTATACAACTTTTATGACGAAACAAAGCACTATCGAAGATGACGAAGAAGCTATTGAAAAATTCACTCGCGCTGTTTATAAAGCACAGCAGTGGGTTGATTCACATAGTGCAGAAGAAATCGCTGAATCAATCCAGGAATTTTTCCCGGATACTCCACTAGATCTAATTACCTCATCCGTTAATCGTTATAAGAGTCAAGGCTCATATGCTACCGACCCTGTACTAAGTGAAGAAGCTTGGAATAACTTACAGGATATTATGGATGAATCTGGTGAATTACCTAAGAGAATTGACTATGAAACACTTGTAAATACAAGTATTGCTGAAAAAGTAATTTCCAAATAGGAGTGTTACTATGAGCTTTTTGTCCGTAAAAGATTTAGATCACGTTTATTTTACAAAAGATTCTACAACAATAGCACTTGAAAATATATCACTCACAATCGAGGAGGGAGAATTCATCTCTCTTCTCGGCCCAAGTGGGTGCGGTAAAACAACTTTGCTTTCCATCATCGCAGGGTTACTTACTCCTACTACAGGAGAAGTAACTATTGAGGGAAAGCCAATCGATAGAGCCAAAAAGGACATCGGCTATATGCTTCAACAAGACTACCTTTTTCCTTGGAAAACGATTGAAGAGAATATCCTGGTTGGCCTCCAAATCATGAACCAAGTCAATGAGCAATCTACGAAAAATGCGCTTTCTCTACTTGAAGAAATAGGATTAAAAGGCGTGGAAAAGTCCTATCCAAAACAATTATCAGGTGGAATGAGACAGAGAGCAGCTCTTGTTCGTACACTTGCTACTAACCCAAAAATATTACTATTGGATGAACCGTTTTCCGCTTTAGATTTTCAAACAAAGTTAAAATTAGAGGATCTGGTATCTGAAACATTAAAGGAATATAAAAAAACAGCTATTCTCGTCACACATGATATCGGAGAGGCAATTGCAATGAGTGATCGAATCTTTTTGCTATCAAAGGGTCCAGGTAAAATCGCAAAAGTCTTTGAGGTTCCAGAAATTCTAAAGAATCAAACACCTTTTGATGCTCGTCAGGATTCCAACTACTCGGACCTATTTCAGGAAATATGGAAGGAGTTAGATATGCTTGAAACAACCTCTGAACATTAGCAAACTTCATAATGATTATTTACATGCCATCAAAAAAGAGAAGCGGCTGGTCCGATTTTATCAAATCCTCATTTTCCTTGTTTTCTTTGGTCTTTGGGAACTAGCAAGTAGAAACCATTGGATAGACCCACTTATTTTTAGTGCTCCATCAAAAATATGGGCCTTATTTTTAGATAAAGTCCAAGATGGAACATTATTAAATAACCTTGCTGTAACACTGTTCGAAACAGTCTTGGGTTTTATTTTAGGTACATTACTAGGTGCCATTTTTGCAGCGGTATTATGGTGGTCTGAACGAATCTCAAACATACTAGATCCCTACTTAGTCGTTTTAAACGCAATGCCTAAGGTTGCACTTGGCCCTATTTTAATTGTAGCACTGGGTACAGGATATATTTCGATCATAGCCATGGGGGCAATCATATCTGTTATTATAACAACCATCGTTGTTTACACATCTTTTAAGGAAGTTGATTACAACTATGTTAAAGTTATGCAGACTTTTGGTGCGAATCGAAAGCAGATATTTCGTGAGGCTATTCTTCCCTCATCATTTCCAACAATTATTTCAACACTGAAGGTTAACGTTGGATTGTCATGGGTCGGGGTAATCGTTGGGGAATTCCTTGTCTCAAAACAAGGGTTAGGATACCTAATCATTTATGGTTTCCAAGTTTTCAATTTTACGCTCATCTTCCTGAGTCTCTTATTAATTGCAATATGTGCAACGCTTATGTATCAAGGAGTCGAGTTACTTGAAAAGAAACTTATAAAAAATTCACAATAAGAAAGCTCTTCTAGTTCATCTAGAGAGCTTTTTTGGATTTTAAGTATTCCTCTATATACGTAATACTGTGTGTTAACACATCGTCTTTCATAATAAAACTAAAGCGGGGATCATGCTTTAGAGTAATCAATGGAAGTTCATCAAGTAATACTGGACCCTTTGTTTCAAAGTAAGTTTGCTGCTTATGTATTTCATTGATAGTTGCAAAATAGATATTTTTAATTATCGTTTTGCCTTTACCGTTGACCTTATATTGACCGATATATTCGATGCTCTTTACATCTGCTCCTGTTTCCTCCATGACCTCTCGAATAGCGGCATCAACGGGGGATTCTCCCTCCTCCACCTTACCTCCTGGAAATTCAAGACCACGTTCTGAATGCTGGGTTAAAAGCCACTGTTTATTAAAGCGACACACAACCCACACATGCTTAGGATTAGTAGAAAAAGGGTTCTCAGTGAATGATAAATTTACTTCATTATGATACATATCCTGAAAAACAATCATTTTGGTTTTCTCCATACCTTTTTTTTTACTTTATCATACCATAAAATATCGTAGAGTAGTTTTCTCTACTTGTGTTTATTACTTACTCCTCTCATCTGTAACGTGGACCCTTCTTGCTCATGCGATACCCACACACCTAAGGATGTAATGAAAAATAGACCGCTTCTTAGATGAAGTGGTCTAATCAATATATCCTAAACTACTAATAATTCCTTGAGTTTTAATAAACTCCCTTGCTTCTTCGTCGCCTAATTCATATATCATTTTAAACACCTTTAACATGTTTTCATCATATTTATCATTTGAGGAATCGTTATGATATTCAACAAAAGGTACATGTGCTCTTAAAAATCCTTCAACATCATTTGCGTAATTTTCATCGAAAAGTTCCCGTAACCTTATAATTTCATCATCAGTGGCTTCAATCTTATATTCCCATGAAGAAGCAGATTTAACTTGTGAGATCTCTCCACCTTCAACAGAAACATAATACGTCTTTTTTGGTTGCTGTTCCAACTTAATTCACTCCTAACAACTGATTCCCTTCCATTATCATTTTCCTAGGGGTGCAAAAATATTCATTATAAAGCGTCAATCTCAGTTATTGTCCACTTTTTAGTATCTTTTGTCACATTGCCCCATATACTAATTTGCAAGAATAGAAATGCAGTAACACAAATCCATAACATAAGACGAATTTTATATAAAAATACATGCCATTTAATAATATGGAAAAGAGGAAACTACTGATGAAAATAATTGATGAAATTTATGAGATGTATCGGGATAAATTAACTGGGGATGAAGAGGATGCAGATATTATTGCTTTTTCAGTACTCGAGCAATTTGATCGTGAGGACCTCCTTTCTTTACTAAACGATTTAAGTGACCAGGAGTTGAATAATTTAGTTGGATTTTACATGATTGAAAACCTAAAGGCGAAAATGGCACGTGACGGTATTGGGCATGCAAAAATGTTAACAATCGAGCAATTAAAAACGATTCACTGAATCATCAAATTAGAACATATTGATAGTAAAAAAGCCGAGGCTAACTCGGCTTTTGATAATTACAATCCGTTAATAATGTTCAAAGCTTTATTGATTGAGTCTTTTGTTACATCATAATGGGTAGTGAACCGAACAATCTCAGGGCCAAATGTAGATACTAATACTCCATTTCCCTTAAGTAACGCAGCAAATTGTGCCGAGTTTACCCCTCTTTCACTTACATCTACTAAGATTATATTTGTATCAACCTGGTTCATTACTTTTATACCTTTTATATTGTTTAATCCTTCTGCTAACATTTTAGCATTTTCATGGTCATAAGCTAATCGTTCAACCATTGTTTGTAACGCTACTAATCCAGGAGCAGCAATAACACCAGCTTGTCTCATTCCACCACCTAGTCTTTTTCTCCATTTACGTGCCCGTTGGATAAACTGATGACTGCCCGCAATAATTGAACCAACAGGTGCACCTAAACCCTTCGATAAACAAAATTGAACAGTATCTGTATACTTGGCGATATCACTTACTGGACGCCCTAGAGAAACCGCTGCATTAAATAATCTTGCCCCATCTAAATGAACAGGGATGTTGTGAGTAGCTGCAACTTCATAAATCTCTCTCATGTTATCTATAGGAACTACAGCTCCACCGGCGCGATTATGTGTATTCTCGAGGCATATTAACCCAGTTTCTGCAGCATGCACATCCTCTTCTTGAATGGCAGCTTTAACCTCCGCCGGGTTCATAGCTCCTCTTATTCCTTTTAAGGTACGTGGCTGTACACCAGCAAAAGCAGAAATGGCAGCCCCTTCATAATTAAAAATGTGAGAGCCTTCCTCAACAATGATCTCGTTACCTGCTCTGCAATGTGTAAGAACAGCAATTTGGTTCCCCTGTGTTCCACTTGTAACAAACAAAGCAGCCTCTTTGCCAAGCATCTGTGCAGCAAACTCTTCAAGTTTATTTACTGTTGGGTCTTCTTGATAAACATCATCACCAACCTCTGCCTCATAGGCCGCTTTTCTCATCTCTGCAGTTGGTCTTGTTACTGTATCACTACGTAAATCAATCATTACCTCTCCCCCTTATCTATTTATATAGTAATACAAAACCCCTCTTTCAATAAAGAAAGAAGGGTTATATACTATTATTTTCCTAAGAAGGATTGAAGCATCCAAATATGTTTTTCTAGACTTTGATGGATAGCTAGTAGCATATCACCAGTTGTTTCGTCATCTACTTCCTCAGCTACCTTCATGCCTTCTTTTAATTCACCTGTTAAAATTGAAAAATCATTAGAAATGGTTGCAACCATCTCCTCGGCATTTTCGCCTCCACCCGCTTCTTTAATTGAAGATGATTCAAGTATTTCTTTCATTGTTGCAACTGGTTGTCCACCTAACGCTAATAGACGTTCCGCTAATTCATCAATATGAACTGCAGCTTCATTGTAGAACTCCTCAAATTTCACATGTAGTGTAAAAAACTGCGGACCTTTCACAAACCAATGATAATTATGTAGCTTAATATAAAGAACACTCCAATTTGCAATTTGCTTATTAACAATTTCAGTTAAGTGTGCTGACATTTATATCTCCTCCTTATTTTTAACATTCCCTCTTTATATACCAAAAAAACATTTCTTTCATTTTTTGTATTGAAGGAAAAATACATAAATTTGTAATTTTTTTGCGATTCATATTTAAAAGTAATGGCAACCATATTTGTCCATGATAAAATATAAGAATAGGAGGGGTAACATGCTTACCATATTAATTATTTCGATCATTATTGTTTTAGTTGTCTTATTCCTTGCCGTTGGAACAACTTCAAAGGCTTACCAATACAAACATACGGTAGATGAACTTGATAAGAATCCAAATATTAATAACGAACAAAACCAACCAAATACTAAGAACGAGGAGTAAAGTAACATGGAAAACAAAGATTTACAGTACTTATGTGAAAACTGGCTGATTGAAGCAACCATTGAGGATTTGCAAGATAAGCTTTCCTCAGGTGAAATAACTTCTAAACAATTGGTACTTATGTATTTACATAGAATTTCTTTATATGATGGTGAGTTGAAATCAGTTCTTGAAATTAATCCTGATGCATTACATTTAGCTGCTGCACTAGATAAAGAGCGAACTATTACTGGGGCTAGAGGTCCCTTACATGGAATCCCAGTTCTCTTGAAAGACAATATCGCTACACATGACAAGATGCACACTTCTGCTGGCTCTCTTGCACTAGCTGATTCTTATGCACCAGCTGATTCACATGTAGCTCACGTCTTACGTGATGCAGGTGCTATCATTCTAGGAAAGACTAATATGACAGAATGGGCAAATTTCATGACGGAAGGTATGCCAAGTGGTTATAGCTCTCGTGGGGGACAAACCTTAAACCCTTATGGACCAGGAAAATTTGATGTAGGTGGTTCAAGCGCCGGCTCTGGTGCAGCAATTGCAGCTAATTTTGCAGCTGTTGCTGTTGGAACAGAAACTTCTGGTTCCATCTTGAGTCCAGCAAGTCAAA
This sequence comes from Ferdinandcohnia jepli, assembly GCF_047246645.1. NCBI lineage: Bacteria > Bacillati > Bacillota > Bacilli > Caryophanales > Bacillaceae > Ferdinandcohnia > Ferdinandcohnia jepli. The sequence continues at coordinate 22,228 of NZ_JBFOKR010000016.1, read as the reverse complement.
ACTCACTCGTTGGTATTAAACCAACTGTTGGCCTTGTGAGTCGTACTGGGATAATTCCAATTGCTCATACACAAGACACCGCCGGACCTATGGCAAGAACAGTAAAAGACGCAGCAATTTTATTAACTGCGCTTGTTGGAACTGACTTTGAAGATTCAATCACACTTACTGGTGATGATTTAGCCGAGGTTGACTTTACGAATTACCTAGATGTAGATGGATTGAAGGGTGCACGCATAGGGGTAGCAAGAGAAGTGTATTTTGATTACCTTAGCGAAGAAAAACGTGTAGTACTCGACAAGGCTATTCAAGAACTAGAAAAACTAGGTGCTGTGATAATAGAGGATGTTAAAATCCCATCAACTAAAAATAAGTGGAGCTATCATGTTTTAACATACGAATTCAAATCAGACCTTAATGCTTATTTACAAAATGTAGACCCACGTTTAAAAATAAGATCCCTTGCAGACGTAATTGCGTTTAACGAAGCAAATGAAGATAAAATGTTGAAATATGGTCAAGTTATCCTGAAAGAAGCGGAGGAAACAAGTGGAACATTAACAGAAAAGGACTACTTACAAGCACTCGAAAATGACCATTATCATTCAACTATAAATGGAATTGATTATGTTCTAAAGGAACATCAACTAGATGCCATTGTATTCCCGAATAATTTTGGAGCAGGAATTCCAGCAAAAGCTGGATATCCTTCAATTACAGTCCCTGCAGGGTATTCTCCAGAAGGAGAACCTGTAGGAATTACATTTACTGGAACGGCTTTTAGTGAACCAACTCTACTAAAACTTGCATATGCATTTGAACAAGGAACAAAATATAGACTCCCTCCTAAGCTATAGAAAAGTAAAAGAGGAATCAATTCGACAGTGTTGTCAAAATCATACATCCCTTTGCAAGTACTACATTTCTCATAAAAGTTAAAAAACACCCGAAGAATAATATCTTCAGGTGTTTTTATTATTATCCGAATACTTTATGAAGGTCTTCTTTTGATTGTTCTAACCAGAAACGCATTAAACGCTTTGCTCCATCTAAATCATGGAGTTTCGCTTGACCACATTGTGTTTCATTCGCAGCCGGCACCTCAGTAATTTCTACAGCATCCTTCATTGTATCTTCTAGTAAATCAATAATTTCAGATACAGTAGGTTCTCCACTAACTACAAGATAATATCCTGTTTGACATCCCATTGGTGAAATATCAATTATATCAAAGTGATCATATTTTTCTGAGTGCTTACGAATATTAAAAGCTAATAAATGCTCAAGCGTATGGATAGCATCAGGCTTCATTGCTTGTTTGTTAGGCTGACAAAAACGGATATCATATTTATTTACAACTCCATCGGTACCGACTTTGTGTACACCACAATGTCTTACATATGGGGCTTTAACTGCACAATGATCTAGTTCAAAGCTTTCAACTGATGGCATTTTCACGACACTCCCTATATTTTGTTTCTTTTCTATCATAACGTGAAATCCGATTTTTTTCATCTATTTAATTTGAATTTCTACTAAAAAACAATATTGGGCAGCTGTAGTGCTTTTAATGACAACCTATAGTATAGTAGTATAAATACTTAATACTCGTAAGGGAAGTAGACATATGCTTCAATCCATTTTTATTGGAATCATACGATTTTATCAAAAATTTATATCACCTTTAAAGCCACCAACCTGTCGTTTTTACCCGACATGCTCTCACTATGGTCTAGAAGCTATAAAACGATTTGGTCCAATTAAAGGTGGATGGCTTACCATTAAACGCATTCTCAAATGTCATCCGTTTCACCCAGGTGGTATTGATTTTGTTCCAGAAAAAAACGAGGGAAAGCATACTCATTAATGCTCCCTCGTTTTGACTATTTAACTTCTATTGTTTTCTCTATATGCTCGTGGATATCTTCTTTTTCTACATGAACTTGAACATGATATGTACCATTTTGCTTAAAGGTATAGTCTACGTTGTATACCCCACTCTTTTCTTCAGAAGTTTCGATAAACTCATGTTTGTCATTACCTTCAATCCATATTTCAAAACGCACATTCGCATCTTCTAATGGTAATCCTGCTTCCTCTATATATGTTTGTAGCTTGGTTTCTTTATTTACTTCAATTACTTCTTCGAATTGCGTTTCAATAGCTACATGTCCATGGCCATGCTGACTTGTAGGGTGTTCATGTGTATTATTTGAACCTGTTGTTTCCTCTGTTTTCGCGTCTGGAGAACCAACAACAACTTCAACTTTCGGCATATTATGCATACTTCTGGCAGTCACATGTGCTGTTACGTAATAAATAGCATCTTCTTCAAATGTTTTTGTAACAACATACTGACCATCTTTAGAATGTTCTCCCTCAAGAAATTCACTTTCATCCTTACCATCTTGAGAAATTTCAAACTTCACTTCATCAGCATCCTCAACAGCATCTTCGCCCTGAGTTACTGTGGCGCTGATTGTTACTTCATCACCTGGATTTATTGTATCTGGTTGTATTGTTATATCTACTGCAATCGGAATTAATTCTGTTGATCCAGTATCTTTTTCCGTAGTTGTGTTACAAGCTACGAGTCCAAGTGTTAAACCCAAAACTAAAATGACAATTATCTTTTTCATGTCCTCACCTCTATCAATAGAGTACACCAAATGTACATATTATCCTGTGTCTTTTTTATGACATTCTTTTTTACTCATCGTTGCCAAAAGTACCCATGATATAAACGTTTTAATTACACAACTTATTGTAATTGTATCTATCTTCAAACTAGAAAAAGGAGGCTGCTATTCAGACCTCCCTGTTACTGATTTAATATCCTTTTACAACTACATCGAGCAAACCTGTACTTGGGTCAATAACTAACCCGTGTACTGGAACATCTTCTGGTAGTAGTGGATGTTTGTCCACCATTTCAACACTATGCCTAACACTTTCTTCGACACTGCTGAATCCTTCAAACCAACGCCTTAGATCGATACCTGAATACTTTAACGTATCTACTTTTTCTTGAGGTACACCTCGAATATGTATTTTTTCTAACAGACTCTCTGAGTTAATATTACTCATTCCACAGTCATGATGGCCAATAATACATACTTCATTTGCATTTAGCTCATATACGGCAACCAAGATACTTCTCATTACACTTCCAAACGGATGTGTTACAATACCACCTGCAACTTTAATAATTTTGACATCACCGTTTTTTACATTCATTGCTTTTGGTAATAGCTCAATTAGGCGGGTATCCATACACGTAACAATAACCATTCTTTTATCTGGTAATTTAGTCGTTTGAAATTTTTCATATTCCTTATTCTCTACAAACTGCTTGTTATGCTCAAGAATGTTATCAAGTAATTGCATTTTTTCACCTCTTCAAGTTAGTGAGTCTTTTTCAATTTGCTTTTTTTTATAACTTGACCCTATTTTATCAAAAAGGAAATGGAGTTAATATTATTTTTCATTAATATACGAAATAAGTACTATACAAATACCCTATTAAAAATAAAAAGAAAATTTAAAGCTGCTTTCATACTTTGTTCATATTTCCAACACTGGTCTTTAGTTACATGTTTTTTACCACTTTCAATGGGAAAAATAAACCTGCTAGACCATTTCCCAACGAGAGAGGTGTAGTAATTTGGCACAGGATGTTCTTTGTGAGGTTAAAAATTGTCACTATTGGAAATCTGGTAATAAATGTACTGCAGATGCAATATATGTTGTAAGTAGTACAGGTAATACTGCAGCAGAACAAACTGAAACGGATTGTAAAACTTTTGTTCCTGATGGTGAGATTTAATCTAATGTTGAGCAGCTGGTACTACTCTATGTGAGTATCAGCTGCTTTTTTAGTTAATTGGTTTTACTAAAACCTTACCTCAACCTCTAGCACCACACAATTTTAAGAATAAGGATTAAGAATGTGGTTTTTTTTGATAACTGTTTGCTAGTACTTCCTTGGAAAAGCTCAGCAATTTCTTCGCAAAATGGTAATGTATAAGAAGCTTACTATATCCTGTGTGAAAGGCTTTGCAATTGCGTAGTTTTTAGATAACACCTAACTTCGCTTACATGCATACTAATAATTCGGAAACGCAAAAGCACTTTTTAAAAATTATAATTATTCTTAAATCAAATTTATTGACAAAATCTCAAAATGAACATATGATACTCTTAAAAGTTGCATTAAGGAAACATTTATTCGTTTGGACAATAAGTTAGTTGAAAGGAAACATATTAAGTTATATTTTCAGGTCTTTAAGCTTCATTTATATTGCCTTAGGATTAATAAATAAAAAGAAAATTTAATGAGAGGAGAAAAGGCCATGCATGAAAATTTATTACTTGCGTTTGGTCTGACTTTGTTTGCAGGTCTTGCAACAGGAATTGGTAGTCTCTTTGCTCTCTTTACCTCTAGAACAAATACAAAATTCTTATCTTGGACCCTTGGTTTTTCTGCCGGGGTAATGATTTATGTATCAATGATTGAGATTTTTGTTAAAGCAAAAGTTGCTCTTGTTTCAGAAATGGGGGACCAGTTGGGCAATTGGATGACTGTAGGTGGTTTTTTTGGAGGAATGCTTCTTATTGCTTTAATTGATAAGTTTGTTCCAGCAAGTAGCAACCCTCACGAAGTAAAAAAAGTAGAGGATATGACTCAACCCGGCACATCAGTAAATGACTCCTCTTTACTTAAGATGGGAACTTTTACTGCATTAGCGATTGGTATTCATAATTTCCCTGAGGGAATTGCCACCTTTACCTCAACTTTACAAGACCCTGGACTTGGGATTGCAATTGCAGTTGCTGTAGCTATTCATAATATTCCTGAAGGAATAGCAGTTGCTGTACCTGTATATTTTGCAACTGGAAACAGAAAAAAAGCTTTTAAGCTTTCTTTCCTTTCTGGGCTCGCAGAACCAATTGGCGCAATTGTAGCATTTCTAATACTAATGCCGTTCTTAAATGACGTCATATTTGGGATGATTTTCGCAGCAGTTGCTGGAATAATGGTGTTTATATCACTAGATGAGTTATTACCTGCCTCAAAACGATATGATAGTGGCCACCTGTCTATCTATGGCTTAATTGCTGGAATGATTGTGATGGCGCTAAGTCTGTTATTGTTTATTTAATACTTCTTTCTCTAAAGAGCCAGCATTAAACTGTTGGCTCTTAATTATTATAGTTAAGTAAGTAACTGGTTTATAATCCGAAGAGTCTCTTTGTCACTTCCACTTGGGATTTGATAAGTTTGTTGATAAGACTCGTGTCCTTTCCCAGTTATAACAACCCAGTCTCCTTTTTGTCCTGATGTAACCGCATATTTAATTGCGAGTGTGCGGTCAGGAATCACTAATCCGTGTTCTTTGCCACTTTTGTTCTGGATCGTTACCAATTCCTGCTCCATTTGTCGTGGCGTTACTAAATTTAAATCATCAAACGTCAGAATATATTTATCGCATAGTCTAGCCGATACCCTAACCATTTCGTCCCTTTTGCTAACGTCCCTATTTCCTCTAAAACCAAAGACATGTATAACTCGGTTAGAATCACAGGATTTTACTGCTTCTAAACAATAAAAAATAGCTTCAGGTGTGTGTGCATAATCAATTACAGCGGTTACACCGTTCTTCAAATGTATGATTTCAAATCTACCAGCTACACCGGGGAAACAATCAATTGCTTTTACTATTTCATCTCTTCCCACACCTAAATGATGACTAGTCACATATGCCATTGCAGCGTTATATAAATTATGTATACCAGGTAAAGGCATCTTGATGAAAAAATCGTCTGAATCCTGTTTGAACTTCATGGGTACGTGAGAGCTCATGCTCAAGGATTGCTAACGAGTTTGTTACCTCTCTTCCGATTGAAATGACCTTTTGATTTTTTCTGTTTGTGAAGGACGTGAGTATTCTGTTTCCGTAGTGATCATCGGCATTTATGACCGCTACACCATCAGGCTTTAACTTATCAAATAATTTCTGTTTCGTGTTAAAGTATTCTTCTATAGAAGAATGATAATCGAGATGGTCATGTCCCAAATTTGTAAATAAACAATAATCAAACTCTATTCCCTCAATTCGATGCTGCGCAAGTCCGTGTGAGGAAACCTCTAGAATTACAATTGGGTCATTACTTTGCTGTAAAAGTTTATGTAACTCTAATGTACTAGGTGTTGTTTGTGAAGCAGGCTGAATATTACCATTAATAATATTTTGATTTGTTCCTATGACAGAACAGGTTATTCCTTGTTCTTCCAGGACATGTCTAATTAAATAACTTGTCGTTGTTTTGCCATTTGTACCTGTTATTCCTATCATTACTTTTCGCTTAGATGGATTATTGTAGTAATTCTTCGCTAACATACCTAGGGACTTTCTTGAATTTGTTACCTTAAAATATGGTACAGTAAGTGAGTCAGTATCTCTCTCGCCTATTATTGCTAATGCCCCAGCCTTTATAGCATCGTTAATAAAATCATGTCCATCTTTCTGATATCCGCTTATAGCAACAAATAAGTCACCTTTTGATATTTCAGAGGAATTGTCAGTTATTCCCTTTATCTCATAATCAAGTAACTCACTGGATATTTCATTTAGTAAGTCAATATTTGTAATTAAATCCTTCAAATTCATCCAGTAAACTCCTCACATGTCTTTATGACCAGTGCATCTCACTCTATTTTATAGAGTTAAACAAACCCATAAAAAACATGTAAGGAAATCTTTTTTATTTTTCAACCCGATTGATTATGTAGTCTTTTTTTGATTAAATCATTCAAACGTTTTACTAACCTTTGTTATTTTTCTAAGATGTTCGCGATTTACTTCGTAACCAATTCCTGGCTCTCTGGGAACCTTAATAGTGCCATTTTCTACTATTACACTAGGATTGATAATATCCTTTTCCCAGTACCTTGAAGATGCAGAAATATCTCCTGGTATCGTAAAGTTTGCTAAACTAGCCAATGCAATGTTATGAGCTCTTGATATACCTGTTTCAAGCATTCCTCCGCACCAGACAGGGACATTCTTTTCTTTACAAAGGTTATGAATTTGGATAGCCTCTGAAAGTCCTCCAACTCGTCCGATCTTAATATTGATCATTTGGCAACTTCCCAACTCAATTGCTTTCCGTGCATCATCAAGTGTGACAATACTTTCGTCTAGACAAACTGGAGTAGTAATCTCTTGCTGAAGAGTGGCATGGTCAACAATATCATCTGCTCCTAATGGCTGTTCAATCATCATTAATTCAAATTCATCAAGCGATTTCAACCTAGCGATATCATTTAGAGTATAAGCTGAATTTGCATCAGCCATTAATGGAACGGTAGGGAACTCTTTTCTTATCTGTGAAAGAAGTTTGACATCCTGACCAGGTTTTATTTTTATTTTTATTCTCTTATACCCTTCTTCAAGATGTGATTCTATTTTTCGTAATACTTGGTCTATCGTGTGAATACTGACAACAACCCCTGAATCTATTTTCTCTCTAGTACCTCCTATAACGTCAGAGAGTGGCAAATTCTGTTTCTTCGCATACAAATCCCATATTGCTGTTTCAACACTAGCCTTGGCCATATTATTTCGTTTAATATTTTGGGATATAGATTGAAAAGTAGCCGGATGTTCAATTGTAGTCTGCAATAGTGATGGTAATATGAAGTCTTCAAGCATATGCCAAGTTGTTTTTATGGTTTCCTCTGTATACCATGGGGTAGAAAAAGCTACTACCTCTCCCCAGCCAACCGTACCTTCATCATCCTCAACTTCTACTATAATGCTTTCCCTCACATTTACACTTCCCATACTAGTTACAAAAGGAGAGAGAAGAGATTGTTCAATTAAATGGAGTGTTACTTTCTTTATATTCATTTACAAATCATTCCTTTATGAGTTCCAATAGCTTTCGTCTCATTAGCTTATTTGAAGCGTTTCTAGGAAGTTGCTCTACAAAGTAAATAGACTTTGGAACTTTATAACGTGCTAATCTGTCACTACAATAGTCTTTAAGCTCTTGTTCGCTTAGAATTTCATTATTAGCAGACTTTACAAAAGCCACAGGGACTTGCCCCCACTTTTCATCCGAAAGCCCTGTTACACCTGCTTCTGAAATCATAGGATGTGCTAAAAGAACTGATTCAATTTCCGCAGGATATATATTTTCTCCGCCTGAAATGATGAGATCTGAGCGGCGGTCAACTACATATAAAAAACCTTCCTCATCTAAATACCCCATATCGCCAGTATGTAACCAGCCTTTAATTATTGTTGAATTGGTTGCGTCAGGTCTGTTAAAATAGCCTTTCGTAACATTCGGACCTTTTACAACGATTTCCCCAACTTCAAATGGCTTTGCTTTCTTTCCATTCTTCTCAATAAAAAGTTGCACCTGAAAAAGAGGCTTTCCAGCAGAACCGAGCTTTGTAATACTGTATTCTGGTGACAATGTGACTACTTGTGATGCTGTTTCAGTCATTCCGTATGTTTGGTAAACAGGAATATCTTTTTCTATGCAGGTTTCTAATAATGGTTTTGGTGCCGGCCCTCCACCTAACAGCATACATCTGAATGTGCTTGGATATCGTTGATTTTCTAATTCATCCAGCATTCGTGTGACCATCACACTTACTACTGATACTATTGTAACACCGTCATGAATAATCGCATCATTTGCCTTTATAGGATCAAAACCTTCATGAATTATAGCTGGTACTCCATAAATTACACTACGATATAGAATTGATAATCCACTAATATGGAAAAGTGGTACTACTACTAACCAGCAATCATCCTGATGAAGACCTAAATTCAAACTCGACCCAACCGCACTCCACCAATGATTCCCGTATGTATGAATGACTCCCTTTGGATTTCCGGTAGTACCCGAGGTATACATAATTGTGTCAGGATCTTCTAAAGAGAAAAACTCCTGTACTTCACATTCCCCCTCTGGGAGTTTATCCAGCACATCTGTTTCTATTGTTTTTACAATTAAATTCGCAACCTGTTTTTCAAAGAAAGATTGTGTTATAAGCAGTGAAGATTGTGAATCGGATAGCTGAAAATCTAATTCCTTTTCAGTTAAGCGGATATTTAAGAGAACCGTTATAGCACCGATATACTTTAGTGCATGTATTATTTCAATCATTTCAATACTATTTTTCATCAAAATAGAAACGACATCGTTCTTTTTTACCCCGACATACGCAAGTTGATTTGCTTTAGTCATAACTCGTTCATGTAAGTTCTTGAATGATATCTCTTCATTATTTACTTTTATTGCAATCCGATTAGGAGTTAAAAAAGCGCGGTTCTTCAACCAATTCGGAATCTCTGTTGTACTCATATATTTTAATCCCCTTACTAAATGTTTCTTTTATGTAAAAAAAGCTTGATGAGGGCTCATCAAGCTGTACTTTTTATTAAGGAAAACGTGGGAATTGCTTAAAGTCAGGTGTACGCTTTTCTTTAAATGCGTCACGACCTTCTTTTGCCTCGTCTGTTGTATAGTAAAGTAATGTAGCATCACCAGCAAATTGCTGTAGTCCTGCCAACCCATCAGTATCTGCATTCATAGCAGCTTTTAGGAAACGAAGAGCAGTTGGACTTTTCTCTAGCATTTCTTCACACCATTTAATTGTTTCAGCCTCAAGTTGCTCTAAAGGTACAACTGTATTTACAAGTCCCATATCTAATGCTTCTTGTGCATTATATTGGCGACATAAATACCAAATTTCACGAGCTTTCTTATGACCAACAATACGTGCTAAATAACCTGAACCATAACCAGCATCAAAGCTTCCAACTTTAGGACCAGTTTGTCCGAAGATTGCATTGTCAGCAGCAATAGTAAGGTCACATACTACATGTAAAACATGTCCTCCTCCAATTGCATAACCTGATACCATTGCTATAACAGGTTTTGGAATAACACGAATTAAACGCTGTAGATCAAGTACATTTAAACGAGGAATTTGGTCGTCTCCAACATATCCCCCATGTCCACGTACCTTTTGGTCACCACCTGCACAAAATGCTTCGTCCCCTGCACCAGCAAGAACGATTACACCAATATTAGAATCATCTCTAGCGTATGCAAATGCATCAAGTAGTTCCATTACTGTTTTTGGACGAAATGCATTTCGCACCTCTGGACGGTTAATCGTAACTTTTGCAATACCATTGTATGTTTCATACAGTATGTCTTCATACTTACGTTCAGCTACCCATTCAACTGTCACTAGCTTGTCCTCCTTTTATGTACTAATATATGTAGATTGAGTATGGATCATATTTGATCGAATACAAACTCAATTACTATTTTACCAAAAATCTCTGGCAGTTCCACATGAATTGCATGACCTGCATCTTTTATTTTCTTTACAGTAGCATTTGGTATAGTTTTACTCATGTTATCTGCAAGTAAACAAAACTTTGAATCGAACTCTCCACATATTAATAATGTGGGGACAGAGAGTGTTGAAAGTTGCTCCCAATATGACGGCTGTGAACCAGTTCCCATTCCTCGTAAGCTATTAGCTAGACCTAGTGGATTATTACGCAGCCTTTGACTTCGAATATTGTCCCGTTTTTCTACAGATAACCTTTTTTGTGAGGCAAATAACGGAATTCCCTCCCAATGGGATACAAACTCTTTAATACCCTTTTCTTCTATCATATTGGCCAGTATTCTGTCTAACTCGATTCTACTTTCTCGCTCTTCTTCGTTACGTAAACCGGGCGAACTGCTCTCTAATATAAGAGAAGACACACGCTCCTGATATAACAGTGCTAATGCTAATGCAAGTCTACCCCCCATAGAATATCCAAGTACATTAACTTTTTTAAAATGAAGAGAATCGAGTATCATAATTATATCTTTAGCAACCGTTTCAATAGAATATCTTTCATAATTGGAAGGACTGTCTGTTTTACCATGTCCGATAATATCTACTAATACACACGTGAATTTCGTCTCAAAACCCTTAATCAATTCATCCCAGTTACCAATGCTTCCTGTAAATCCGTGAAGAAGTAGAAGCGGCTCTCCTTGTCCAACAATTCTAACATTATAGTTGACACCATTAGACACAATATTCATGTTATCTTCCACTCTTGAATAAGTTATTTATTTCCTGGGAAACATTTTCCCACATTTTTCGATGAATCAAGACATTTTCCGCACGGTCAGTTCTTACTTCAATAACCTGAAATCCTTTTGATTGAAGCGAATCAGCAATAGCAGTTCTAAACTGATGCCAATGAACAACTTCAGTAAATTTTCCTCCATACATTTCTACAACATGCTTATACTCCAAACCAAGTGGAGTACCAAATAATAATTCAAAATGCTTTTCTTCAGTTGATTGAGGTAGAAAAGAAAAAATGCCTCCACCATCATTGTTAATTAACACAATAGTGATATTAAGCTTATGCTGTTTTGCAGCTAGCAAGCCATTTAAATCATGGTAAAACGAAAGATCTCCAATTACTAACACTGTATTATCATTTTGAGAGCTGACACCCATTGCTGTTGATACAATACCATCAATGCCGTTAGCACCTCTATTAGCCATTACTTTTATTGATTTATCGTTTGTTGTAAAGAAGCTATCAATATCACGAATAGGCATTGAATTTCCGACAAATAAAGTAGACTGGTTTGGTAGAACTTCTTGTAACTCAGTAAACACTTTTCCTTCGAATAAAGTCTCTTCAGTATGTATGTCTACTATATGTTTTTTTACAATATCATTTACTTGTTTCCATTTTTGAATCCACTTTGATTCTTTTTTCTTTTCTATTCCATTAGACAGCATGTTACAAAAAGCCACTTCGTTGCAATACACCATATCTGATGCTGTTAAAGTTGGATCTCTCCATCCACCATCACCGTCAACAATAATGTGAATTGCCTTTTCGTGCTTTTGAATGTACTGTGTTAACGCTTTTGACACTGGCATTGCCCCAAATCGAATGATTGCCTCTGGAACAAATTCTTCTTTATATCCTTCATTACGTAAAAATGCATCATACCCATCGATAATGTTGGAATGTGAATGATAGCCACTTCGTAACTGAGACAATGGATCTGCTAGAATTGGAAATTGCAGTTGTTCCGATAAACTAGTTACTGCATGTGTCAATTCTGGATCATCATGTGCCCCGCAAACAATTATCCCATGCTCAACATTTTCAAGTGATAAAATAAACTGGTTAATTTTATCCTCATCAATTTGCGGAGAGCCTACAACTACATTCACATGGCGTCTATTCCCCTCAGCTTCTCCCCAAAGATTATCAAGTCCTAAATTCGGAACGAGTGGTTCACGAAATGGAAAATTCAAATGTACAGGTCCAGCTGGTGCAGACATGGCAGTACCTGCTGCACGTCCGGCAACAGTTCTTACATATGCTAGCATCTTTTCATTTTCTTCAGGTATTGCCGCATCAATAAACCATTTTACAAAGTTCCCATACATTTGATTTTGGTCAATAGCTTGAGGAGCTCCAACGTCCCTTAATTCATGTGGTCTATCCGAAGTAATCACAATCAATGGAACTCTCGAATAAAACGCTTCTACAATCGCTGGGTAATAATTTGCTGCAGCAGTTCCAGATGTGCAAAGAAGTGCAACTGGTTCTTTTTTTGCTTTTGCAACCCCTAATGCGTAAAAAGCTGCAGAGCGTTCATCAATGTTAACGGTAATGTTCATATTCGGATGCTCTGCCATTAAAATCGCCATCGGTGTTGAACGTGAACCAGGACTAACGATTGTTTCTGTTACCCCGACACGTACCAATTCATCAACAAATGAAGCAACATATCGAGTTAATGCATTACTTTTCATCACTTTGTCCTCCTAATGCTGAAAGCATCGGCTTAAACTTAATCATCGTTTCTTTATATTCACTTTCAGGCTCTGAATCCCCCACAATACCACACCCAGCAAATAACGAGGCATTTTTTCCTTTTACTAAACCTGAACGGATAGCAACTGCAAATTCTCCGTTATCCTTTGCGTCAATCCATCCTACAGGACTTCCATACCATCCTCTATCTAGTACTTCAATTTCTCTAATAATTTCTACCGCTTTTTGCTTAGGCTGTCCACCTAAAGCTGGAGTAGGATGAAGTCTATCCACCATATTTACTAGCGAAATACCTTGCTTTGCTATCCCTTTTACAGGGGTGTATAGATGCTGAATATCTCTCATTTTATAAATTCCAGGTGTATCTGGAGAAGAGATACTAGTACAAACTTCGTTCATAGCCGATTTTATCATTTGCACCACTACATCATGTTCTATTAAATTTTTCCGATCACTTAGCAATTCGTTTTCTAGCTGTTCATCCTCTGAAAGTGTCTTTCCTCTACGAATTGAACCAGCTAAACAGGTGGTCAAAAATTCCTGATCCTCTTTCTTAATCAGCCTTTCGGGAGAAGCTCCAACGAAACAAGACTTTCCATATTCAAAAGCAAATAAATAACTCATAGCTTGTTCTTCCTTCAATTGATACAAAACACTCTCAATCGAAATACTACTTTCAAATTGAAGTCTCATCTCCCTTGCAAGCACAACCTTTTCGACAACTCCGTTTTGAACCTTCTCAGCTGCACTTCTTACGGATTCCATCCACTCTGTTGGTTCGACTTCAATCCTTTTATATCCTGAGACTTGCTTACTATGTTTGCTATTGATATTTTCAATATGTTTTATAAAATCCTCAAATGCTTCATAACGTGTAGGTAAATCTGAATTACAAACTACATTTATCGTTAAAAAGGATTTCCCATTAATAATAGAGAGCATTAATTGAGGTAATACAAACTTAACGTCTGGGAAGTCCTCCCACAATACAGTTTTAGGTTTTAACGGATCGAATGAAAATCCACCTAATAAAAGTGGCCCTGTCCCATAAGGTGCGTAATCTTCAATAAGCAGTGCATTTTTTAAAAATTCTTTCCAGCTCTGCTCTACAAAAGGAAACCGCTCACTAGTAGTCTTTTGATTAATTGTAAATGCTTCTCCAAGTCCAACTATTACAGTATCAAGAGTGGGAGTTGCCCAAAAACTACGAGTCCCAAAGGTCTCATTCTCCCCAGCAGCAAAGAACAACAGGGGGTCGATGCTCTTTATCTCCGTCACTTGACTAACAAGTACTGGAGCGGTGAGCTCCTTTGAACGTGCTATTCCTTTTTTTACATACTCCTTCAAGCTTCCATGCTGTATCATTACCAACTTAATCCCCCCGAAAACGTAACCTCTATATTTGTCTAAGTCATATATAGTATACCATTAACATTATTTTTAACTGTTTATTTAAACTTACATACATATAATGGCTTGTGGCCAGATATTTTTCGAAATTATATAGAAAATGTTAAATAGTCTGTAGTGTAAGCATCATTATTTAATAATAACATTTCCCGCTTAGTTAAGCTAAAACATTGTCACCAATCATGATTCTACCATACCATTTTGCCTATGACTACTTACTTACTTCCTTATTATAATGCTTACGGCACTCTATTAGTCTGGACAAAAAATCAATGTAAGCTTATTTATGTCTTTTCTGTTACATTAAACCATTGACAGTCCTTGTCCAATTAACTAAACTTTAGTGTGGATATACATGACTTGGATTTAGAGAGGGGAAAGTCATTTATGCAAACACAACTACAATCAAATCAAAAGCTTTCAAATAAACAAACGAATTTTCAGGTATGGTGGAGACTTATGCGCCCGCATACTCTTACAGCGGCGTTTGTTCCGGTATTACTAGGTACTACACTTGCTTTTTTAGAAACGAACATAGATGTTCTTTTATTTTCAGCTATGTTAATAGCCAGTCTCCTGATTCAGGCTGCAACTAATATGATTAACGAGTATTTTGACTATAAACGTGGACTTGATACTGAAGAATCTGTAGGAATTGGTGGTACAATTGTCAGAGATGGTGTAAAACCAAAGGTAATTTTAAATTTAGCATTTGTGTTTTTTGGTATTGCAACTTTATTAGGTGTATATATATGTATGAGCAGTAGCTGGTGGGTTGCTTTAGTAGGATTAATTTGTATGGCTGTTGGTTATCTATATACTGGTGGACCACTTCCTATTTCCTCTACACCATTTGGAGAGTTAGCTTCTGGTTTATTTATGGGTGTTATCATTATCCTATTGTCATTCTTTATCCAAACTGGATATGTATCAGCTATTAGCGTGTTAATCTCGATCCCAATTATGATTTTAGTTGGTGCAATTAACATGTCGAATAACATTCGTGACCTTGATGGCGATAAAAAAAATGGGCGTAAAACCTTACCAATTTTACTAGGTAGAAAAAACGCAATAAAATTTCTTGCAGTGTTGTTTTTAATTTCTTACGCTTGGATTATTGTTTTAGCACTTATGGGTACATCTACATTATGGAGTTTACTTGCTTTAGCAAGTATTCCAAAAGCTGTTCAAGCTGTAAAAGGATTCATTGGCAAATCAGAACCAATTCAAATGATGCCTGCCATGAAGGCAACAGCTCAGACAAATACTTTCTTTGGGTTATTATTATCAATTGGATTATTTATAGGCTATTTCATGTAAAACACGATTAACTAATCGTGTTTTTTTAATTCCTAATTTTTATACATGAACTTTTTTACATTTATGATTTTGATTTTTAAGCAAATAATACATATATAACAATGAGTAATTTGTTTGAAAACTTACTATGGAAGGAGTGCTTTTGATGTTAACAAATGAGCAATTATCAACCTTCCGTTCCCAGTTGATAAACGCAAAAAACGAGGTTAATGAACTGCTAAGGGACAGTGACCATTTTGATTTAGAACGTGGTCACTATCATGAATCTGTTGGAGAACTGTCAAGCATTGATAATCACCCGGCAGATGAAGCAACAGCATTATATGAACGTGAAAAAGATATTGCCTTAAACGAACATATAGAAAAAGAATTAGAAGACATTGAATATGCCCTACAAGCAATTGAAAATGGGACATATGGTAAGTGTGAAAAATGCGGAAAAGATATTCCTTTTGAAAGATTACAAGCAATCCCTACTACAACCTACTGCGTTGAACACAGCCCAACACAAGTGGTTTCGCATAATAGACCGATTGAAGAAGGTGTACTAATGCCTCCTTTTGGCAAGTTTGAATTAGACGAACAAGACGCAGAAACTTATGATGCAGAGGATTCTTGGCAGGATGTAGCAAGATATGGTACTTCTGAATCACCTTCCGACCTAACTAATTCTGTAGATCATTATAATGAAACTTATATTGAATCCGACGATATAGTTGGCTATGTTGAGGATTATGAAAACTTTATTGCAACAGATATAGAAGGTAAAGAAATAACTGTCTATCCAAACCATCAGCATGAAAGATATGAAGAAGTGCTAGATGAAGAAGGAATCATGACTATGTTTGGCGACCTTCCACCTTATGAGAAAGAACCTTATACAGAAGATGAAGCCGAGAATTAAGCTAAAAAAGAAGCAGTGAAAAACTTCACTGCTTCTCCTATCTTATTTAGAGGGTTTAAGTACTAACTTATGACTCCCTTCCATGAACTTTTTATCATCCATATATGTGATGTGATAGTTACCAGTTGTCCAATCAGTCACTTGATTATGATAATATTTACTTAACACATGTCCTGATTGACCGGGCCCGACCACATTGTAACTCTCCGCAATATTAGCAATATCTGTTACAGATCGCCATGCAGCACCATGAGTTACCGCTCCAGTTTCCCGATTAAAATTTGCTGCAGCTACTGTAATAGCACTTCCCCCCATAGGTGTGGGACTCTTAAAGTTAAATAAGTAATTAAGTGGCTTTATAGACGAAAGAGGATGCTTAAATGGTACCGCATGATAATCCCCCCATACCCACTTAGTTGGTGCATCTCCTTGTCGTTCTATTGCTTTATCCACTGCTCTTTGAAAGGATTCAAATGTTACTTCTTCTAAACCGCCCGCTTCAGTTAACCATATACCTGCATCCCCTTCAACTGCATCCCTGATCATTTGGTCTACTATTTGTGATTTCCCCTCAAATAAATCATCTACTTCTTCAGGAATATGCTCTTCAAATAAAACATTTGCAAACTCGGTCATCCATTGATGGAATACCAATGGTTGGCTATTTTCCTTTCGATCTACATAATCCCATTCTTCAAAAAGCTTCACTACCTCTTTATCTACGTCTCTTAACTTGCTTTCTCTAGCTTTCAATGCATTTAGTAACATAGGGACAAATTCTTCTGCTTGCAGGTTATGTTGATCAAATTGTAGAGTTAGCATATCTTCTACAGTAACCACATCTTTAGTGCTTAATACATCACGAATTCGTTGCTGTCGATATGGTTGTGCCCATGTATTCGTAATATGATATGGATAGTCATCTGTTACAATTTTGTTATTAGCAGTAGAGATAAATCCTTCTTCTGGGTTAACAATTGTCGGTAGTTCCTCCCAAGGAATATATCCCTCCCATTTATATTCATCTGTCCAGCCGGGAACAGGAACTGAGCTATCACCTTTCTTCCGTATTGGAATAAGTCCATTTGCTCGATACGCAATTGTTCCATCTGTAGAAGCAAATACAAAGTTCTGAGCTGGGGTATGGAAAAACGTAAGTGCTTCTTTAAATTCATCCCAATCCTTTGCTTTATTAAAAAGTAATACAGCCTCAAGTTCTGTTGAAGGATCTAATGCAGTCCATCGAAGAGCCAAAGCAGTATCCTCTTTATTGTCATGTGTGAATTCAGATATTATTGGACCGTGACGTGTAACCTGAACCTGATATGGAATGGTCTCGCCATCCTTGACCTTTATAGGTTCTTCAATAACGGTTGCATCTTCCCATTGCCCCAAATATTCGAATTGATTTGGGTTATCCGGATTTCTTTTTTCAATATATAAATCTTGAACATCAGGTCCTACATTGGTAACACCCCACGCAATTTGTTCATTTCTTCCTAAAATTATACCAGGTACTCCTGCAAAAATTACTCCACTAACATTTACATCTGGGCTTTCTAAATGACTTTCATACCAAATAGATGGAGTAGCCAGGCCTAAATGTGGGTCATCGGCTAATATGGGAAGTCCTGATTGAGTTTTCTCTCCACTTACAACCCAGTTATTACTTCCATTAAACTCATCTGGAAATTGTATAGTTGCTATACTTTTAGTAATATCAATACTATTTTCTTTAAGGGCTTGTAAAACTGTTGCTCCATCTTCTGGATATGTAGGGAATAGTTCTAACACCTTTTCATCCGAAAAATGCTGAGACATATAATAACGAAATGCTTGTCCTTTATAATGGCCCCCAAGGTCATACGCCATATATTTACCAATAGTAAGAGAATCAATTGGACTCCATGCAGTTGGTTCATATCCAGCAAGTGTAAACTCAACAGGTAACCTATTTTTGTCCTTTGCTTCTTCAATAAAAGCATTTACCCCGTCTGCATATGAGTGTAATACCTGCTTCGCTTCCTCAGAATATATCTCGTAAGAATCAATAGCAGCCCTTCTTAATCCTAGTGACCGGTAATACTTATCTTGATCTACCAAAGAAGCCCCAATTACTTCACTTAATTCACCAGATGCCTGTCTACGACTTAAGTCCATTTGAAATAAGCGATCCTGTGCTGTTACATATCCTTGTGCGAAATACAAATCATGACTATTATCTGCTAGAATATGTGGTACTCCATTTTCATCTCGATACACTTCAACTTCTTGTTGTACACCTTCTACTAAGACCTCACCTTCAACAACCGGTAAACTTTTTCGTAAAAATAAATAACCAGCGAAAATACTTCCAACTAACAATGCAAGCAAAATAATACTAGTTAGTAAAAGTGCACTCCATCGCTTTTTCCTTGGCCAAAATGACCTTTTTACAATAACCTCTGTACCCATAACTTCCCCCTTAGTAATCGTTTACAAATTATTGTAAGAAAATTCTAATTTATATTATAATTGTTAATCTGCTATTTGTCATTGCAAAAGAAATGTGAGAAACAACAATCTTCTATATAAAACGCAGAAAATGAAAAATTTTTTATACTAATTATTTCTCTTTAATAAAGGTTGATACTACATAGGTAGCGAATTATTTAAGGAGAAATCTAAAAAAATAAGGAGGAAGAATTTAAATGAATGCTCATGAAATTGAGTTCAAGTTACATGGTGATGACATGCAATTTGTTGAAATTGAACTAGATCCTAGTGAAAGTGTAATTGCTGAAGCTGGCGGGATGATGATGATGGAAGATGGTATCTCGATGGAAACCATTTTTGGAGATGGGTCGAATTCCGGTAGTACTGGTGGATTATTTGGTAAAATCTTAGGTGCAGGGAAAAGAGTTCTTACTGGTGAAAGTTTATTCATGACTGTATTTACAAATAATCATTCAGGAAAAAAACATGTCTCTTTCGCTGCTCCTTATCCCGGCAAAATCATACCTGTTGATTTAAGCGAACTTGGTGGAAAAATAATATGCCAAAAGGATGCCTTTTTATGTGCTGCAAAAGGAGTTTCAGTAGGAATAGAGTTTCAACGTAGATTAGGAACCGGATTCTTTGGTGGTGAAGGATTCATTATGCAAAAGCTTGAAGGTGACGGTTTAGCCTTTCTACATGCAGGCGGGACGATACATAGAAAGGACCTACAACCTGGAGAAGTTCTACGAATAGATACAGGATGCTTAGTAGCTTTGACAAAAGAGGTTGATTATAATATAGAGTACGTCGGTAAAGTCAAAACTGCTTTCTTTGGTGGAGAGGGATTATTTTATGCTACTGTAAGAGGACCTGGATCGGTTTGGGTGCAGTCATTACCGTTTAGCAGACTTGCTGATCGTATTTTTGCAAGTGCACCAAAAAATGGTGGGAACTCTGGCGAAGGAAGTATACTAGGCGGGATAGGTAATTTGCTAAATGGTGATAACAGATAATAAAAACTTGGCGGCCTTTATTTAGGTCGCCATTATTATTATGTTAAATACACACTTACACACGCCCCTAGATCTATAGGTTTAAAAGCTAAGCATTGCCTCGAGTAACCTATCTAATTAATTTCAATTCAATTTACTCTATACAAAAAGAATTAATTAGATTATTATCTAATTATATAATTATCTAAAAAGGAGATTATATAAAATGATAAGTCTCATAAAAAGTGACCAAAACAAAATAGAAATAGAAAAAAACATAATGAACTCAAATCCCTACTTTAATTTTATATCGATTGGAAGGGAAGAATTAACTGACGACGACTTACGTAAAGATCATCTAGAAGATAAGCAAATTAATAAAGAACGATATTTAGTAACATATCATGATAAGCATGTAGGAATTCTTGAATATACGATGTACAATCCCAATGACCATGCTCCCTGGCTTGGGCTCTTGGTTATCGATAAAAAGTATCAAAACTTAGGATTAGGACAATTGGTATACCAAGAATACGAACAAGAAATGATAAAAAGAAAAGCAACTGAAATAAGATTGGGTTGTTTAGTAAAAAATACAGAAGGATTTAAATTTTGGAGTAAACAAGGTTTTGCAACTTATAAAGAGATTTTATTTGATGAGAAACCTTTATATTGTTTAAAAAAGCACTTAGGTAATAAGTGATGGGCATAAGATAAGTTCAGACTGGAAACCTAAGAATGGAGGTGTTGAAATGAAACGAAAGTCAGAGGATATTGACTATAAGGGTGATGCACCATTATTTGAAGCACCAGATGATAAAATTCTTGCATTTGATATGTTTCGAGGTCCATCACCTGGTATCTTTTCAGATGTTGACCTTGATAACCCTGGAAGAAAGATTGAAGAAGATATAAATAATCAAGATTAGAGCACCTTTTATGAGGTGCTATTTTTATGGAATAAAATAAAAAGCGCCATGAGAATTTCTCATAACGCTTGATGACCCGTACGGGATTCGAACCCGTGTTACCGCCGTGAAAGGGCGGTGTCTTAACCGCTTGACCAACGGGCCAAAATATAAAGATAAGTATCTGGCGGAGAAGGAGGGATTTGAACCCTCGCGCCGCTTACGCGACCTACACCCTTAGCAGGGGCGCCTCTTCAGCCACTTGAGTACTTCCCCAGAATGGCTCCACAGGCAGGACTCGAACCTGCGACCGATCGGTTAACAGCCGATAGCTCTACCACTGAGCTACTGTGGAATAAAAACTATGGTGGGCCTAAATGGACTCGAACCATCGACCTCACGCTTATCAGGCGTGCGCTCTAACCAGCTGAGCTATAGGCCCATTGATAAAAATTGGAGCGGGTGATGAGAATCGAACTCACGACATCAGCTTGGAAGGCTGAGGTTTTACCATTAAACTACACCCGCATTAGACTTGTTTATTTACTTTTATTAGTTCTATATATACTGGCCTTACATGTCCCTTCCTCTAAAAGATAATTCAGAGAAGTGAATCCGTCGGAACAACTCGAAGCTTATTCAGTGTAGTAACGCTCGTGGCTGAGGTTTTACCATTAAACTACACCCGCATATATAATAAGGGGCGGATGATGGGAATCGAACCCACGAATGTCGGAACCACAATCCGATGCGTTAACCACTTCGCCACAACCGCCATTAATTAAGTTTTATTGAAAGAAAAAAGTGGCTCAGGACGGAATCGAACCGCCGACACAAGGATTTTCAGTCCTTTGCTCTACCGACTGAGCTACTGAGCCATTTTTTTATATGGCGGTCCCGACCGGGATCGAACCGGCGATCTCCTGCGTGACAGGCAGGCATGTTAACCGCTACACCACGGGACCTTAATTTGGTTGCGGGGACAGGATTTGAACCTGCGACCTTCGGGTTATGAGCCCGACGAGCTACCAGACTGCTCCACCCCGCGATAATAAAAACTATATTGTAAAGCCATGCGCTATGTTAGCATATGACTGTCCCTTCCTCTAAAAGATTAATCGAAGAGGCAATATCCGTCGGGACAACTCGCAGATTATTCATTGTAGCAACGCTCGTTGCTCCACCCCGCGATAATAAAAATTGTATTATTACAAGAAAAAAATAGTGGCGGAGGAAGAGGGATTCGAACCCCCGCGGGCTTTAACACCCCTGTCGGTTTTCAAGACCGATCCCTTCAGCCGG
>NZ_JBFOKR010000015.1:130820-161097 GCF_047246645.1 Ferdinandcohnia jepli | reverse complement strand
AGCCCCTCGAGGTCGCTTCACCCCTCCTGCGGCGGCAACAGCCTCCTCGTCAGGGTTCCAGCGCTTGTCGGGGCTGAGCAAGGCGCTTGCGCTTTTCTTATTTAAAAAATATGCCTTAATTTTTACGAAAATTGTATGTTTCAGCTTTTTAAGAACCTGCTTTAAAACTTTTATAAAATTTTGTCATATATTGCAGTAACTTACAGGTGATTAATGGTACTATAAGGTAAAGAACTATCGTAGGAAAGTAAGGGGAGACAATTGTGGAAGTTGTGGTAGCTGATCCTTTATTTGAAAATGAAGATAAGAGCATGAGTGCAATAGTAGATTGGTTTGATTTGAAAAAGGGCAAGTTTTATAAACTAGGTCAATCCTATCTACTAGACATTCATGATATTGAGGACGTTTTCTATAAAACAATCGTTAAAATTCATAATGAAAAACGTAAACGTAAGAATAATATGAACTTTGAAAAGTGGGTTCTTTCTATTTTTATTACTGAATGTCGTGAGGTCTCAAAAAATAAAGTAGAAAAACTAGATAATAATGAGAATAGAGAAAGCTCAATAGAAGATAGATTGTATAAACTAGACGATATTTATAAAGAGCCTATCGTATTCAAGTACCTTATTGGGTTACCGCAGGACGAAGTAGCTCAACTAATTCAGGTCCCAATTCAAGATATCAACACTAGATTGCTTAAAGGGTTCCAGCTACTTACTAGAGATAAATTAGACCAAGAGCATGTAAGTTGTGACGGATATACCAGGCATTTTATTGATTATTTAGGCTTGAATCTGAATCGAAGAGATAAGGTAGATTTAGAGATACACCTACATACATGTCAGAACTGTCAAAACGAGTTGGCACTTATTCAAGATGTTATTTTATATTTTGGTCGTGTAACTGATACTGCGGATGTTCCTCCTACTGTCATGAAGAGCGTGAGAGGTAGAGTAATCGAAACTGAAGAAAGAAGAAAACAAGTAGTAAAGAAACGTATTGTTGTTAGTTCTGTTATAGCCTCTATTTTAGCAATTGGTATATTTATTGGGTTTGTTACGAACGGTTTCGCATATCTTTATTATTCTTATCAAGATTGGCGAAATCTTGAAGATGAGCAATTGTTAACGTATCTGAAACATGGGATAGCTGAGCCACTTTATTTAGAACAAGAGAGTAATGGTGTGAAAATTACTATAAAAAGTGTGGTTGCCGATGAATTTCAAACATTACTTTATTACGAGATTGAAGATTTAGAGACTAATCATCATTATATGATAAATAACTATGAAGGCTTTACTATTGAAAATGAGGAAGACCTATTAAATCATATGTCCTATCAAATGCAGTATTTTCCTTTTGAAGAGCTGGAAACTAAGAGTAAAGCTAGTAATATATTTGAAGGGAAAGTTAGTGTTTTACCCATTTACCCTGAGAGCGGGACGATTAAACTTAATATTTCTAGACTATTGAAGATAGCAGAAGGTGACAATGTAATTGACGTCATCAATGCAACTCACAGTAACAACGAAATTGTTGCTGGGGAGTGGAACTTTGAAATTCCAGTTACAAAGACTGCATCAATTGAGCATGAGTTGGATAAGAAAGTTGAGATTGAAGGAATTCCATTACATTTTACAAAGATCGTTTTTGCACCTACTACAACGATGCTTCGTTATCGATATGAGATTTTACAGGAAAGTAGCATGCATGTAGGTGAGGTTCATTTTGATTCTATTAAAACAGAGAATCAAGAGGCTAAAGTAGATTTGTATGGAAATATTCACCATAATAGTAGTGGTAATGGTGAGTGGATTACAATGCAAACAAGCTTTGAACCACTATATTTTGAGGAACCCCAAAATCTAGAAATTGACATAGAGGGAATGGAACTATATATACAGGACAACAAAACCTTTACTGTTAACCCTTATGGGGTATTTCCTCAAACTTTCAAATATCAGGGAAACACAATTTCAGTTGATAATATCACAATAGGTAATCCGGCTATCATTACTTTTACAGAAGCGAAACCAGAAGTTAGAAACTATAATATGCTGCATTATCAATTCCTTACTGACAAAGATGGACAGGCGCTTTCTATGGGTTATCGTGATAATGAGGGAGTATATATGGATAGTGATGGAAAGATATATAAACAGGATGAATATCAATTTAATGGGTGGGAAAGGGTACGTTTCTACCCGACAAAAACGGAAATGGAACTAATAAATGACTTTGGGGATGAGGATGTTATCCCAACGAAACTCGAGATTCATGGCTATAATACTGTAAAATACACTAACGAGTCAATAAAAGTATCATTAGATTAAAACATCTGGAGGGGAGTACTATGGTACTTCCTCTCTTTTTTCAATTATGATAAGGGATGTGAAGTTTTGCTAGATGTTTTAGTTTGAAGACCAAGATACGAGGATTATAGTGAAATTAAAGAATTTTTCAGTAGGTTGATTAAGGATACCTTCGAAAAAGGGGCATATTACGAGTTATTATAAAATACTGGTAAAAGCGATATGTTGTGGAGAACATAACTGAAAGTATTTATAATGGTAACTGGGTGAAGGGATAGTTGTCATTCGCTGCAAGGGGTTTGATATGTTTTCAGATGTAAATGATACAAAATTAAAAGAGATTTATATTAAGGCAACAGAACAAAAAGTAGACAAAGAGTTTATAAGTTTATTGGAAAAGGAAATTAACAAAAGAGGGCTCAATATAGAAAGGTAGAAAGATTGGCAATAACCAAAGCTCTTCTACTACTATTTGACGCATTGAGTTATTTCCAGCGGTAAGCAAGAAAGGTAAATTAGTATTTTTCTGCGAATGGCTTCCAAGCCCTTCACTCATTTAGGGAAACATATTCTTGAAAGCGTTGTAGAACACCTTTTTATTATGCTACCCGGTCATCATGGTCATCATCTTCCTTAGTAAGATGCTCTTTACGTACATCCATATAATAAACACGTGGTAGTCCCCATATTAACCAGTAGTCATGTATTAGAGAAGCCCCTACGAATAAAATCATTTGAATATCTACATGTTTCATCGTTTCCCCCCCTTAACAAAGTATACGGAGGACGTAGGTCGTCCGATAACTAAAAAAAAACCCGCCTCCTAGTATGGCTTAGGGGAACAGGCCAAAGTGTACCGGTACAATGGTTTATACAGTCTCTTTGTTATCTGTTTTTGCGATTTTCCCTAGCTGCCTTTTTCCTTGCTTTTTTACTGAGGTTTTGGTCAGAACCGAATTCTGTATCCATACTTTTTGACCCTGTATGTGGTTGGTTCCGATTATTATTTTTATTGGTCATACACTTTCCTCCTTTCTACATTTGTACTACTGTAATTATGTATTTTTCCTATATTTTACAGTAGTTATATATAGCATCGCTTTGTAAGCAAAGAATTATTCAGAAAAATTGAAAATAATATAAAATGTTCATGAATTTAAATTTCTTTCTCTTTTTAGTAGAATAAGTAAAAAGAATGTGAAGGGAACTTGTTATAAATGAGTACATATATAGTAGTAGGTGCAGGAATACTTGGCGCATCGACAGCGTATCATCTTGCGAAAGCTGGCGCAACAGTAATCGTTATTGATCGTGAAGATAAAGGACAAGCAACAGATGCAGCAGCTGGAATCGTTTGTCCGTGGCTCTCCCAACGTCGTAACAAGGCGTGGTATAACCTTGCGAAATCGGGTGCGAGATATTACTCAACTCTTATTAAAAAATTAGAAGATGAAGGTGAGAAAAACACGGGCTATAAAAAAGTTGGTGCGATAAGTCTACATACAATTGAAGATAAGTTGGACAAAATGGTTGAACGAGCACAAGTTCGTCGCGAGGATGCACCAGAAATAGGCGATATTACAAAACTAGGTTCCTCTAAAACTAAAGAGTACTTCCCGCCAGTTTCAAATGAATACGCTTCTGTTTACATTAGTGGCGCAGCTAGAGTAAATGGCCGTGAGTTGCGAAATGCTTTACTTAGGGCTGCCAAGAAAAATGGAGCTGTAATTCGAACCGGAGATGCTTCTTTACTATGTGAAGAAAACAATGTAACAGGTGTAAAGATTGGTGAAGAACAAATCATTGCCGATTCCGTGATTATAACAGCAGGAGCATGGGCGAACGAAATTATTGAACCATTAGGTATGAAGTTTTTGGTATCGCCTCAAAAAGCGCAAATCGTTCATTTGCAATTGGAACATACAAGCACTGAAAATTGGCCAGTTGTTATGCCACCGAACGATCAGTATCTTCTAGCATTTGATGAGGGGCGTATCGTAATCGGTGCAACTCATGAAAATGAAAAGGGCTTTGACAGGAGAGTTACTGCAGGTGGACTGCATGAAGTTTTTACAAAGGCTCTCACTGTTGCGCCTGGACTCTCTAATGCAACAGTTGTTGAAACTCGTGTTGGTTTCCGGCCCTTTACACCGGATTTTCTCCCAGTTATCGGTACAGTACCTACATTTAAAAATGTATTTGTAGCAAACGGTCTTGGTGCATCAGGATTAACTGTAGGTCCATTTCTAGGCTCTCAATTGGCAAAGTTGGCAATGGATCAACAGTTAGAAATCGACCTGAGTTTGTACGATGTTGCAGGTGCATTTGAACTTAATCCTTAATCGAATAGAAATGATGATTTATTTTCAGGGTCTCTCCGAATTCGAGAATACCATATGAATATTGTGGTTGTTTTCGTTTATCAGTAGGGGAGCCTGGATTAAATAATAATGTTTTACCATGATACTGTTTGTAAGGAATATGGGAGTGCCCAAATAGAATCAAATCCAATGCTTCACCTTTAAATGCTTCAAGAGCACGCTCAGGTGTGGTTCTCTTTTTTCCAAGATGGCCATGAACAACTCCAATTTTATACCCCTGTTTATCTATAATGAGTTTCTCTCCGACTATATCTTTGATCTCTGGGGTGTCGACATTACCACTAACCCCAAGAACAGGAGCAATTAAGCTGAGTTCTTCATAAAGCTCCATGGTTTGCCAATCACCTGCATGAATAATAAAATTCACCCCATGAATACCATTAATTAAACTTTGAGGTAGCTTTTTTGCCTTCTTCGGCAAATGGGTATCAGCAATAACAGCTATTTTCAATGTAAACACCTGCCTTACATAATGGGTTACTTTTAGTATAGGAAATATATTACAATGTTACTATAAAGCTTAACTTTTATATACATAAATGAAGAGCAGACGTGGTTCTTCAAATGAAATAAAGGAACTTTTTAATTACAACGAAATGAAAGAGGAGAAAATGAATTTACGTATAAATCGAAGACTATTTATTTTTCTTTTAGCCACAATACTCGCATTTGTAGGTTGGTGGTACACATATTTCGCAAATTTTATAAATAGCTTTACCTATGTTGGAGGGATATTTCTTAGTTTTTTTATTTTATTTGTACTCCTGCTAGTTTTTAGAAATGCTAGAGATAAACTCAAGTATATAAGTATACTAACCATCATTACCGGTGTCCTTTTGTGTTATGAATTGGGCCTGTTAAAATATGAATCTACTACATATACTGCCAGTTTTCATGCTTCACCAATTGAGTTAGATGAAAACTCGGGTATTCATTTAATGGTTGTAAGAACTGTAGAGATACTGATCCTTGAGGATGAGGAAAGCATTAGAAACAATTATGAGCAGCAGCAATTGATTGACTTATATAGACTTGATAATGAAGATCGCTATATAAGTAAAAACCTTGAAATTTTTGGCTATTTAGGGTTTTT
Source organism: Ferdinandcohnia jepli (assembly GCF_047246645.1). Lineage (NCBI taxonomy): Bacteria > Bacillati > Bacillota > Bacilli > Caryophanales > Bacillaceae > Ferdinandcohnia > Ferdinandcohnia jepli. Next base: position 155,308 of record NZ_JBFOKR010000015.1, on the reverse strand, counting down.
TAAAGACGAGTTTGAGCAAATGGGGGAGAATGTCACAGAATACCTTGGATCTGAACCTCATATGCTTGCAGAGTTTTTAAACAGAGAGGATCTAGCAGGAGATAGTGCAGGCTTAGGATTAGCGTTAACGAGTCTTATTGAACAACAAGAAGTAATTAATAACAAGGAAATTGCAGTAACAGGGGCATTATCTGGTAATGGGGATGTTTTACCAATTGGTATGGTAAAAGAAAAAATGATAATTGCTGAAGAGCAAGCCCTACCTTATATCATAATACCTATAGGAAATGCTAAAGAAGCAGCAGCTACAAAGGAAGAATACCAGCTATCGATTGAAGTATTTTCAGTTCCGCATATTGACGATGCTATAAAAATTATTGGTGAATTGAATAAGTTTTAAGGACTGATAGACATATACTTTATTGAGCCTCTTTTAAACTTTGCCCTTTTACTTTAAGTAAAGACTTAAGTAGCAATTTTCTTTTTGCGAAAAGAGCCTAGAAAAAGACTGGTAGCAAAAAAATCAGGATGTTAATGAAGGGAGCTATCATATGAACTTTAAACTAGAAGAAGCAATCGAAATACTTGAAAGAACACCAAAGACATTGGAGTTATTTTTATCTGGTATATCTGAGAAATGGTTGGAAAGCAATGAAGGTGAAGGTACGTGGAGTTCAATTGAGGTGATAGAGCATCTAATTGAGGGAGAAAAGAATAATTGGATTCCAAGATTAGAGTTTATCCTTAGTGAAGGTGAGAATAAGCCATTCCCAGAATTTGATCGTTATTCGCACTTGCACAAGAGTGATAGACCGATAGAAGAAGCGTTTCGAGAGTTTAAAACCATACGGACACAAAATTTAGACAGGCTTAAAGTACTTTTTTCTGGTGAAGTTGATTTAGAAATAACAGGTTATCATCCAGCTTTTGAAGTTGTAAAAGTTAGGGAACTGCTATCTACATGGGTTGTTCATGATTTAACTCATATTTCACAAATTGTAAGGGTACTTGCTAAGAGATATAAATCAGATGTTGGACCATGGATTGAATATCTGGGAGTATTGAAAAAGTGAATAGCATAAAACAAACCTGAGCTATGAATAGCCCAGGTTTTTAGTTTCTTATTTCTTTTTGCCTTCATTTGTGCTGTAGTAGAATTTTAACGATTCCATTATCTGCAGTCGCTTTAACGGTAGAAGGTAGTGTAATTTCTTGAACACCATCTATTGGAATTACTTGAATAGGATTTACCAATCCTTGGAAAATTTTTGAAAAATGGGTCAAAGTGTGTTGGTGAGTCCCTGAGAATTCATAATAATACATTTTTTTTAAATACATCTTTATAAATTGTTCTTGTTGGTTGTAAGAATATGATAATATATTAATTATTTGTTAACTGGATAACAAAATAGGATGTGTGAAAGATGAATAGCCAATTAGTAAAGAGTATTAGTGCTGATTGTGAAAATTGTTTTGGATTATGTTGTGTAGCTTTACCTTTCGCTAAATCTGCTGATTTTGCTATAGATAAGGACGGAGGTACTCCTTGTCGTAACTTAAATTCTAACTATCGCTGCGACATACATCAAAATCTAAGGCATAAAGGGTATAAAGGCTGTACTGTATATGAATGCTTTGGTGCTGGACAAAAGGTATCACAAATAACCTATAACGGAAATGATTGGCGGGAGTATCCGGAAACCGCTAATGAAATGTTCAATGTATTTCCGATTATGCAGCAACTGCACGAAATATTATATTATCTGTTTGAAGCTCTGAGTATAAAAGAGGCTGAGCCTATATACGAGGAATTGCGCATGGCGATTGATAAAACAGAAGAATTAACTATACGAAAGCCAGAAGATATTCTAAGCTTGCATGTGTCTGACCATAGAACTACAATTAATAAGTTACTACTCCAAGTAAGTGAACTCGTACGGTCCCGAGTTAATAGAAAAACGAAGGGCAGAAAAAGAATCGAGTATATTGGAGCTAAGCTTAAGGGAGCAGACCTGAGCGGTACAGATTTTCGTGGAAGCTTGCTAATAGCAGCCGACCTAAGAAACGCAGACTTGCGAAAGTGTGATTTTATTGGTGCTGATATGAGGGATGCTAATTTAAGTGGAGCCAATCTCTCAGGCAGTATATTTTTAACACAAGCACAAGTAAATGCTGCAAATGGTGATAGTAATACAAAATTACCGTCAACTTTAAAAAGGCCACAGCATTGGCTAAGTTAATATTTTTTGAAATGAGGAAATGAAAATGACAAAAGGAACCAAACATAAACACCCCAGTAAAATAAAACTGACTTTGCGAGCAATTGCCATTATTTTAGGAGGATTTATTACTGCGTATGGACTAGAAGCTGTGTTAATTCCTAACAATGTATCGGACGGTGGAGTGACCGGGCTAAGTATTGCAGGCTCTCAATTAGTTGGATTACCACTTGGGTTATTAATTGCTATCTTGAATATCCCGTTTGTCTATTTAGGTTACAAACAAATTGGTAAAAGTTTTGCAATTTTTTCTATTATCGGGATCGTCTCACTTGCGATTGGCACAATCGTTATGCACCATGTTCCAACCATTATTGAAGGTGATACCTTATTAATTACGGTTGTCGGTGGTATCATTATTGGATTTGGTATGGGATTAGCATTGCGTAATGGTGGTGCCCTGGATGGTATCGATATGCTGGCGGTTTTAATGTCGCGAAAACTTCCGTTTGGAACGAGTGATCTTATTTTATTCTTGAATTTATTTGTGTTCATTATCGTTTCTACAGTATTCGGTCTTCAAGGAGCAATTCTCTCCGGTATTGCTTACTTTATTGCCTCAAAAGTTATACATATTGTTGAAACAGGGTTAAGTGGATTAAAAACCTTCAAAATTATCACAAATGAACCAGAACAGATGGTAGAAGCGATAAGTGACCGCTTAGGAAGAAGTGCAACATATAACATCGTACGAGGCGCTTATTCAAATGAAGAATTTAAAGAAATTACTTGTGTCATAAACAGATTAGAAGAAGCGAAAATGAAAGAAATTATCCAAGAAATTGATGGAGGAGCTTTCGTTATCGTATATGACGTTTCCGAAGTAAAGGGTGGAAACTTTAAAAAGAATGATATTCATTAAAAAAGAAAGCGTTGATTCCTAGTTGAAATTAGCGCTTTCTTTATTGATATTGCTTCTCTGTTTCATCTGTATTTTTAACGTTAAGTAATACGACACCAGCAATAATAAAAAGTATTCCAAACAGAATAAAGGAATTAAAAGCTTCATTCCAAATAAGAATGCCAATTATGGCAGTTAGGGCTGTACCAACACCTGACCAAATGGCATACGCCAAACTCAAAGGCACGGTATTAAGACAAAGAGATAAGCAATAGAACGACAGTGTATATCCTAAAATAACTAAAAGAGATGGAAAAAGAATAGTAAAACCTGCTGATAATTTTAACATAGTTTTTGCAAACACTTCAGTTATAATTGAAACGGATAAAAAAATATAGCCTTTCATATATAATCCTCTTTTCCCTCAGGTTAATGAGTTTCTCCGATATTCAGGAGTATCACCCCGATAATAATTAAGACTATTCCAGTTAAAATTTTGCGATCAAAATGTTCTTTATAAAACGTGATACCAACTAAAGCGGTAAGTGCAGTTCCTAAACCTGCCCATATAGCGTAAGCTACTCCGAGTGAAAGTGATTGTAAAGAAATAGATAACGCATAGAATGCTAATCCATATCCAATCACCACTCCTAATGTAGGAAAGAGTTTTTTAAACCCATTTGTGTTCTTTAGCATAGAACTAGCGAATACTTCGCTTATAATAGCTATAAATAATGGTACATAAGCGTTCATCATTGTATCTCCTTTTGATGTAGTCCACCATTGATTTTACAGACATAGATTCTTAAAAACAATTAAAGTTTTATAGTCATTACTATGGTCAAAGTATATGTAATATTTATAACATTTAAATGGTAGATTTAGATTTTATTAGGAATTTTTAGTATAATTATATATTGTAAAAATAATGACAGGGTAGAGGTAAATATAAAATGACAACAGCAATTACAGAAATAGTATTAACAGGAACCTTCAATTTCAGAGATTTAGGTGGTTACATTACCAAAGAAGGTCGTAAAGTTAAAAAAGGAATGTTATTTCGTTCAGGTAATTTAAGTAGGGTAACAGAGAAAGACCTAGAAACTATTAGTCACCTTAACATTCAAAAAATTTGTGATTTACGTGGTGTAGACGAAATTGAAAAGTACCCAGATCCGGTAATTGATGATGCTGTCTGGTATCATACGCCGATATTGTCAGATGACAAAATGATGGGGCAAGTTGGAACACACTCTAGCTTTGCTGACGAACTAAGGAAAACAAAACCAGGTGAACTATTACTTAATTTAAACAAAAATATGATTTCTTTTAAGACTGCTTTTCAGAATGTTTTTAACGTGTTACTAAATGAACCACATACTCCGATGCTATTTCATTGTATGGCAGGAAAGGATCGAACTGGTGCAGTAGCAGCACTTATTCTTAGTGTTTTAGGAGTTACAAGAGAAGATATCCATAACGATTATCTGTATACGAATGAAACACTTGAGCAAATGAATGCAAACTTTGAGGAGATAGGCTACAACGACCTACCAAATATCGATCAAGATGTAATAGACTCTATCATGGAAGCACGGGTCGAATATATCGAAGCATTTCTTAATGAGTTAGAAATACAATATGGAAGTGCAGATACATATTGTAAAGAGGTACTTGGTCTTTCTACAGAGGACATTGATGTATTGAAGACTCATTTATTAGAGTAATGGCATGATAGAAATATAGAACGTTATCCTAAAGGGGTAACGTTCTTTTTGTAGAATATAATACTAAAAATAACAATGGAGGAATGCTCTTGGACAATCTTACAATTAAACTTACAAATCGAACAGAAGGCCCATAACTTGGGCCTTCTTCATGTCTATAAAATAGTAGTTTAATTGCTTTGTAAGTTAGTAACTGAGCGAGTTGGCAAGCTCCAACCAAAACGATGTGACGTAACACGTAACAGAAAGATGATACAAAAAAGTGTATATAACTGATACGGTTCTTGTGCCCATCCCATGCTGATGATAAATCCTGCAATCATGGCCCATACCATATATAATTCTTTGCGAAACACAATCGGCTTTTGCTGAGCTAATACATCGCGGATAATTCCTCCGCCAGCACCAGTAATAGCTGCTGAGAACATAATTGCAAGAATAGGAAGTTCTATCGAATATGCATACATTGCACCCTGTACCGCAAAGGCTGAGAGACCGATTGCATCGAACAGATGCCATTCCCTTACCCGTTCCACTGCACTGTCCGGTAACAAGAATACTATTGTAATAGTTATAATTGCAATTATAAAAAGAGGCGTTTGTTGCCATAATTCATGTATGGGGATACCTATTAAAAGATTTCGAATTGCGCCACCACCAAATGACGTAATTAAACCTAACACATAAACCCCGATAATATCATACTTAGCCTCCATTGCAACGATTGCACCACTAATCGCAAATGCAATTGTTCCAAACACATTTAACACATCCCAAACCACAAAAAAACCCCCTAATCCAAAGTAAAACATCATACAAAAACTGAGAATCCTTTATCTCTGTCCTTGTACCTGAGAGTTTTACCTAATCTAGAAGGTGTTACCCCTTGGGTGGCTTACCAGCGCTCTCCAGAGAAGCGTCTTACTGTGGTCTTTTTACCTGAGAGATTAGCCTTTTGTTAAGATTTGCCCCTTCGGTGACGTTAGATACGTTCTCTCCCACAATAATCGTCCGCGAGTATTCTTAAATTCATAAGAATATTATCCGATAATCGCTTGTACTGTCAATAAAAATAATTCTTTATTAAAAATCTGCATAGATGTTAAAGGAAAATAGGACTCTTTTCCCGTTTTCGACAAGAATTTCCATTTTTCTTACAAATGACGCTCTATTTCTGATAATATAAATTATAGAGAGGGGTGCGATTACATGGGTTTATTTGGTTCTAAAGAATCACAAAAGAAAAAGGTTTCATCTAATGAATTTTCATGGAAGAAAAATAAAATAACACTTACTGATGATGGATATTTAGTTACTGATGGAATTATTAACATTAACAGAATACCAATTCGTCACATTGAAACAGTCACTTATAGTATTAATATAACAAAGGACGTTGCAGCACCTGAAATACAGATTATTGGAAAAGGCGTCGTATTAGGTACACTAAAGGTTGGTAACGAAACAAAAGATGAGATCCAGGATTGGCTGTTGGAGAAACTTGAGTTATAAAAGCAGAATCAACACACCGAACATTATGAACTGCACCAAAAATTGTTGGACAATAATCTAACGATGGAGGTGCAGTTTTTTTATGTAAAAATAACAAACCAATTCCTAAAAGAATAATCCTTCCTAAGATAACAAAGATTACTAGTATAGTTTTTTTCGTAAACAGGTCAGGAGTTGATTTTCCTTTGGCAAAGGTAATAAGTTCGATAGTCATTCTTTCCTTTTTACTCGCCTTTGGATATATGTTCTTAATACATTCACCAAAGAAGATAACAAAGCAGAACCATGTATCTGTGGAATCATCTAGTAAACCAGTTGTCATGGTCATTATTGATTCAATAATGGATGAGCCAATGCAGAGTGCTATTTCGAATGGAAAGGCACCAGCATTAGAATTTCTTATGAAGAATGGCTATTATTACCCTTCAATGATTAGTAGCTATCCAACTATGTCAGTGGCAATCGATAGTACCTTATTAACGGGTACGTATCCTGACCAACATAAGGTTCCAGCCCTTGTCTGGTTTGATGAAAAGGAGCAAAGGTTAGTTAGCTATGGAAGCGCATGGAAGGAAATAGCAAAGCTCGGTGTTAAACAAGTAATGAGAGATAGCATTCTTAACTTAAATCAAAGGCATTTAAGTATGAACGTTAAAACGATTCATGAAGAGCTTGGACTTCAGTCATCTTCCATTAATACTCTTGTTTATCGCGGGAGCCATAGTCGACAACTTAATGTACCAAGGCTCTTTAAATATCTTGGCTATTTGAATGAAAATGAAGAGGTTCCTGCGCCAAATTATTTTTCGTATGGATTATTATCAAAAAATGATCCGGATAATAAGTATACACATTTTTGGCAGGCCTTCGGATTTACAGACCGTTTTGCTACGAAGGAATTAACCTATTTAATACAACAAGATACTCTTCCTTCCTATTCATTGGTTTATCTATCAGACAATGATAAGCAAGTTCATAAGAAGGGTGTATATGTAACAAAAGGAATAGAGGAAGCCGATAAGCATTTACAAGAACTATTAAATTTGTACTCATCATGTGAAGAGGCAATTGAGAAGAATACTTGGGTGGTAATGGGTGATAGTGGCCAGACCTATATAAAAAATAACAAAAAAGAAGCATTAATTGACTTGCGAAAACTACTTGATACTTTTAAGATACATAAAATTGGAGAACCTGTTCAAAACAATGATCAGATTGTATTAGGTCTAAATGAGAGAATGTCGTTTATTTACTTATTGGATAAGGAAATTAGCGCCGAAGATATTTTGAAGTTGTTGAAAGAAGACTCGAGGTTAGATGTAATGGCATGGAAAGAAGGCAAGCAGGTTATTGTAAGCAAAAGTGGTATTAGTGGTACCTTAACCTTTCAACCTGGTGGTGAGTATATTGATCAGTATGGTCAATCCTGGTCGATAGATGGAAATGAAAAAATTATGGACTTAGTGCTGCAAGAAAATGAAATTTTGTATGGAGATTACCCAGATGGATTAGCAAGACTATATAGTTCATTCTTTTCACATTCAGGTACTTTCTTGATTGTTAATGCAAAACCGGGATATGAATTTATAGGAGAAGGTTCACCAAGACATGTTGGAGGAGCAAGTCATGGCTCTCTTCATAAGGATGACTCACATTTTCCAATGATTGTTGCGGGTACAAACATAGAACCTAAACATCAAAGAATGGTGGATCTGAAGGAATGGGTTTTGAGATTAGTGAAGGATAAGGAAGCCCTAAAATGAGAGAACCTTTGGATACGATAAAAGTCATGACATTCAATATTCATCATGGAAAAGGTACGGATAAGAAGCTTGAGTTAAATAGGATTAAAGATGTCATTTATAGTAGTGGTGCAGATATTATTGGTCTTAATGAAGTTGACAAAAATTTCTCAAAGCGAAGTAACTATGTTGATCAAATTGAATTACTAGCAAATGAATTACACTATTTTTATGCATTTAGTCCGTCGCTAAGTAAAAAGTCAAGAAAGACAGAATATGAATACCATCAATATGGGAATGCCCTTTTGTCGCGATATCCTTTAAAACATAGTCAGAATCATTTACTTAATTATTTGCCACGCGTAATAGAAGGCAGATCAGTTCTGGAAGCGGCCATTGAAGTGAATGAGAAAATACTGAACGTATTTGTAACGCACTTAAGCTTGAATCCAATCACCCATTGGTTACAGAGTTCGTTTATTTTGAATAAACTGGAGGCGCCTGCCATTATCCTTGGAGATTGGAACATGAAACCATATTCACGAAATTGGAAAAGGGTGACTAAGAATTTCGAAGATGTGTGGGAAGAGAAAGGGAGTGGATTGGGTAATACATATCCATCTACAAAGCCGAGAATGAGATTGGACTATATCTTCATTAGTCACGACTTGAAGACTGTAGATGTAAAGGTCATTGATCAAATACCTTTCGCTTCGGATCATTTACCACTGGTAGCAACATTATCAATATAAAACTTCATGTATAGGAGACTGCTTATGAGGAAAGGTATTATTTTTGTGTTGATCTATGGAGTGATGGTAAGTGTTGCATTTGTATACAGGGAATTAGTAATGGAATGGTTAAACCATAGCGATCTATCTCAACTTCCCTTTATGTTTGCACTAGCTGTTATATTTGGAGTGATTCCTGTAGTTCCCTTTTCAGTTTTCGCTGGATTAATGGGCGTGAAATATGGTGTCATTCTAGGTACAGCTATTAATTGGACTGGTTCAGTCGGTGCTGCCGCTATCATTTTCCTGCTGGCTCGGTATTTTTTTGTTGAAACCTTTCAACATTTCATAGCCAAAAATAATAAAATCAAAAAATTTGATGATATTATACATCGCAACGCATTCGTCGCAGTCTTCTTTGTTCGATTAATACCAATTGTTCCTCCACCAGTAGTTAACATCTATTCAGGGCTGAGTCCTATGCTGTTTGGCACATATTTTTTGGCGACAGCAATTGGAAAAATACCAGGAACCCTTATGTATGCATATTTGGGTAACCAGTTATTTACCTCCATTCCCTTATTCATTATGGGGATTGTTATCTATATAGCCTTTATCTTAGTTGTGGTAGTGTTTTATAGAAAATGGAATAAGGCGAGAGCCAAAGCAATTTAAAAATCCACGACGCCCCAAATAGAACCTCAACCCTTTACTAGTAATCTATTTTAAAAAATGAGTTTTGTATTATAATGTAGTTTAGTTGTTTTTTTTGACATCGTTAGAGTAGAAAGTAGTGTGATTGTATGAATAAACAGTTTTCAGTAACCTTTTTTTCTTCCATTCAATGGTTGTTCTTTATTTTTGCTAACACTGTTGTTGTCCCTATTTCAATAGGTACTGCATTCGAGCTATCATCTGAAACGACGGAAATGATGATGAGAAGCTCCTTGGTTTTTACAGGATTAGCGTGTGTGTTTCAGGGGTGGCTTGGACATCGCTTTCCGATTATGGAGGGCCATGCAGGTTTGCTATGGGGTGTTATGTTAAATTTAGGGCTAAGTGCTTCAGCGATGGGAATGAGTTTGCCTCAAATTGGCGGTGGAATCGCCTCTGGTATACTAATTGCCTGTCTATTGACCATTATTTTAGTTATTTTTAACGGAGTTTCTCTTTTACAGAAGATTTTCAGTCCAATGGTAATGTCAGTCTATCTCTTTTTATTAACCTTTCAGCTAATTTTTATCTTTTTTGAAGGGATGTTTCCAAAAACAGAGCAAGGAACAATTGACATATCTGGCAGTATATTTTCAGTCTGTGTCGTTGTTTTTGTAGCTCTTTTAAAGCTTAAAGGAAATAAAATCATTAGTAATTTTTCGATTTTAATTGGGTTGGTAGTTGGTTGGATTATTTATGATGTACTCTTTTTTGAGACTACAACAAAGGCAGTGACTTCATCTGGTGGGGGTTTTACTTTATTTCCATTAGGAATACCAAACTTAGAATATGGAATTATAGCAGTAACTTGTTTTACGGTACTCATGAATCTTAGCAACACGATTGCTTCTATTGAAGCAGGTGCAAATCTATTACATAAGCAAACGTCTAAAAAACAAATTAAAAACTCAATTTTAATTACAACCATCTTCACAATATTTGGAACAGGGTTCGGACTTGTACCTTATACACCATATACTTCTTCGATTGGATTTTTACAAAGTACAAGAATTTTTCAACTCAAACCATTTTTTATTGGAGGGGGCTTGCTTACTTTAATGGGTCTTATCCCAATCTTTGGTTCGTTCCTAACTACGATGCCATTTTCAGTAGGAAATGCAGTTTTATTTGTTGCATATTTACAGTTATTTGGTACAGCTTTTAGCAGTTTGAATGGAAAAACTTTTAATTCTAATACTATTTTACGATTAGCCGCACCCGTATTAATAGGGGTATGTCTAATGAAGATATCGCCTTCAGTTTTTTCAAGCTTACCAATACTCATTCAACCGTTTATTACAAATGGGTTAACAATGGGAGTCCTGATATCAATCATTTTAGAGAGAGTTGTGAAGTGGGAGGAATTTGAAAAAACAGCTGGAAGTTAGCTTTATTTTGATTAGACCCTATAGAAAAGCAGTGGCAGAGAAATAGCTTTTATAAAAAAATGCTCTAGATTTATGATAGTACTGTAATTCTGCATAACGATAATACAGTTCGTGATTATTTGCGAATGCCAGCTTCTGTCGTTCGTAATGTAACTCTAATGCAGCATGCTTTAAAAAGTTTTGCTGAGCTAGTATTTGAGCTTGGTTTTGTTGGTTAAGTGGCATTTGGCGCCATTTATTCATTTTAATTACCTCCTTTCAATTATAATATGAGTAGGCCTTATTTTTGGGGATACTTTTTTTCGGCTGAAATAGCTGGAATTCATTTAGTAGAGTATTAGATAAAAACGAACTGTCATGAAAAAAGACTACCAAGTAGGGTACTGCACCCCAGAAGTTAGATTTTTAACTCTAACTTCTGGGGTGCAGTACATAGGTAGTCTTTTTTGGTTTATAGTAATGATAGCAATGCTCCACCGACAGCTCCTGTTACAACAATAATCCAAGGTGGCAGTTTCCAATATACAAGCATACTAAAGAGGATAGCAGCAAAAGCAAAGTCAATAGGTCCAAGAATTGAACTGGTCCAAATTGGGTGGTAGAGTGCGGAAATTAGAATTCCGACAACTGCTGCATTAACACCCATTAAAGCTCCTTTCACTTTAGGGCTTCGACGTAAAGAATCCCAAAAAGGAAGGGTACCTAGTATAAGGAGGAAGGCAGGTAAGAAGATGGCGACAGTTGCAAGTAAACCGCCTTGCCATCCGTTCATAACTGCACCAAGGTAGGCTGCAAATGTAAACAAAGGTCCTGGAACCGCTTGTGCAGCACCATATCCGGCTAAAAATGCTTCTTCACTTAACCATCCTGTTGGTACAAATTCTCGTTCTAACAATGGTAAAACAACATGTCCTCCTCCGAACACGAGCGATCCAGATCTGTAAAAGCTGTCAAACATGGCAATCCAGTGAAGAGAGGTAATTTCTCGTAATATTGGTAATAAGATTAGTAACCCGAAAAATAAGGCTAAACATACCAAAGCAAATGTACGTGAGATAGGAAAGTTTATGCTAGACTCATCAGAATCCTTTTGGTCTTTGTAAATTAAATAACCTAGAATTGCTGAGATGAGAATGACCCCAACTTGTGTAAATGCAGTTTGCCACAACAAAGTGCCAACTAGCGCCAACAATGCAATAGCTTTCCTTGTTTTATCAGGAGTAAGCTTTTGAGCCATTCCAAGAACAGCATGTGCAACAACTGCTACAGCGACTAATTTTAAGCCGTGTATCCATCCGGCATCACCAATGTCTAGCCCCTGTAGAATCAATGCAAATAGTATAAGTGCAATAACAGAAGGGAGTGTAAATCCAATAAAAGAGACAAGTCCGCCAAGGATACCAGCACGCATAACACCGATACCTATCCCGACTTGTGAACTGGCGGGACCAGGTAAGAACTGACAAAGCGCCACTAAGTCTGCATAGCTTTTTTCGTCCATCCATTTTCTTCTGCGGATATATTCTTCATGAAAATACCCAAGATGTGCAACAGGGCCACCAAAGGATGTCAAACCAAGTCTACTAGAAACAAGTAATATTTCCAGAAGAGATCCGTAACTTTTATTATTCTTCAATCTGTTCACCTCTCGTTATTCTTTGATTTCCTTAAAGAGCTCATAGGCTTTATTTCTTGCCTCTACGAGTACCGAATTTCCTTTTTCAGTTGTTGTATAGTATTTTCTAATTTTTCCTTCCACATTTTTCTCTTCTTTTTTCAGCAATCCATCAGACTCCATGCTGTGAAGAATCGGATACAAGGTTCCGGAGCTGATGCTATAACCGTGTTCTCTTAATTCTTCAAGCATCCAAGAGCCAAAAATAGGGTGCTCTTTAGCATGGTGTAAAATATGAATTTGAATAAACCCAAGAAAAAGCTTACGAAGTATTTTGTCTTCCATGTTTTATACCTTCTTTTATAATGATATAGGAAATCAATATCGGAACTCGATATCGGTATTATAGCATGAGAATAAACATTTCTAAACACTATAATAAAAAATTTACATACTCTTTACAAACTTGGCCATTTTTGATGAGTATTTGTGAGTTAGGGGGTTGTTTCATTGGCTTATGTGGTGGGATTTAAATGAAAGATGACGGTACCAATTACTGCCTCTCAACCACTAAGTTATTTGAACGCTCAAATGAACGGTTTTTTTTTACAATTTTGGATACGATAATATAGAAATTGTAGGGTGAGGTGATTTTCATGAAGGTATCAAAGAGACATTTCTTGTTTAATCTTGGTATTGTAATTGTTCCCTGGCTAACGTTACTATTTATCGGAAAACGTGATTTTAAAAGGTATTCGTTGTCGGGTATTGTAATCGTGGTTTTTGAAATCATTAATCATCTTATCGGTCATAGACGCAGCTGGTGGAAGTTTTTTGATAAACCGAAAAATTTCTTGAAAGATGAACTACCTTTTAGCGTTGGTCCGTATATGCCTCTCTCTATGTGGTTACTTAAGTTTTCTTTCGGTAACTTTAAAAAGTTTATATTCCTCAATGTGGTTGCCGATGGAATATTTGCTTTTCTAATAATGGATGTCTTCAAGAAAATGAAAATAATTCGCTTAAACCGACTTAGCCGATTTCAATTTTTTCTTTACATCCATTACAAAGCATACATCCTATATGCTATCCAATACCTCTACGAAAAAGCAAGAGGATATATTTAAGTGGGACATGGGGACAGGTCCCTTGTCCCACAATATTTTTACAATTATTACGGTAAGATACCGAAAAAGGTAATGTTTTCCTGTTCCGTTGGTATAATTTTGGTAAGTATGGTATGTTTTAGTAGAGTCGTTAACCGCATATAAGTTGTCCGTACCTACTAGCCAATGGAATAAAGCATAAGGGAGTATTGACATGTCGAGTGTAAAAATAGAGAGTAAAGCTGTAGAGAATGTTTGTGAAAGACTTACGTTCTCTGGCGTGATTTTAGCGAAACAAGAGAATGATATTTTGATAGAGTCAGCGAATGGTTTAGCAAATCGCGCTGATGAGTTACCTAATACTGTTACAACTAAATTCGGAATTGCATCTGGTTGTAAGTTATTTACAGCAATTGCTATAAGTCAATTGTTTGAAAAAGGGTTACTCTCACCTGAAACAAGGTTATTAGATTGTTTAGATTTTGAATTTCCAAACTTTGATCAGGATATTACAGTTCACCATTTATTAACACATAGTTCGGGTGTTCCTGATTATTTTGATGAAGACGTTATGGATGATTTTGAGGAGCTTTGGAAAGGTAAACCAATGTATTTGATGAATCACTTACAGGAATTTTTACCTTTGTTCCAACATAATAAAATGATGTTTTCACCAGGAGAGAGGTTTCACTACAACAATGCAGGATATATACTGTTAGGGTTAATTGTTGAGAAAGTAACAGGGCAATTGTTTACAGAGTATGTAGAAGAGCATATATTCAAGCCTTGTGAGATGGAGGGTTCAGGTTATTTTTCACTCAATCATCTTCCGAAAAATACTGCGATTGGATATATAGATGAAGAAGATGGAACTTGGCGAACGAATATGTATTCAATCCCTATAATGGGTGGATCCGATGGTGGAGCTTTTATCACGGCACCAGATATGATGAAACTATGGGAAGCCTTGTTAAGTAATCGATTATTATCTTCTGAAAATACCGAGAAACTTCTAACACCTCATATCCAAGCAGAAGATGATGAATATTATGGCTATGGCATTTGGATTTCTAAGAGAGGTTCAGAAATTTTTAAATATCATGTGATGGGGTATGACCCGGGTGTTAGCTTTGCATCTTCATTTTACCCGTCTTCTGGTTTGAAGGTGGTAATACCATCAAATCAATCATTTGGACCACATACTATCACTGAGGTTATTGAAGAAAACTTATAGAATGCATTGAGACAAAGGACGCTGTAGTTATTAGACAGCGTCTTTATTTACGATAGGAGGTTTGATCTATGAATAAAGTTTTTGTGTATGGCACGCTGCGTAAAGGAGAAAAAAACCATTATCTTTTAAAGGAGTCCGTTTGTCTTTCAGATAATTGCTGGGTATTTGGAGAACTTCATGATACGGGTTATGGTTATCCAGTTCTAAAACCGAGTACAATTTCTAAGGTTATTGGTGAGGTGTATGAAGTGAATGATGAGATTCTACAAAGATTGGATGTGCTTGAAGGCTATACGGAAGGTAGCCAATCTAATTTATATGAAAGAATCTGTCAGGTAGTATACCAAGATGGTCCTTTTACCGAAGCTTTTGTTTATGTGACGGGCTCTCATTTGCAAGAACGAAATCATAAAATTGAGTCGGGTGATTGGAAGACTTATCGGAAATAAAAAATAAGTAGTACCTCTTCGATTCTATGTGTAAAGGAAGTGATTTTGAAAAGATAGTAACAGTCTCCGTACATCTCGCAAAAAACGACCTTGTCCCAAAATAATTTACAAAATATTACTCTACTTATGGCAGAATAATGTTAAAATAGGCGATATTAGCAATTTTTTATACATAGGGGGAAATGATGTTGGATACGAAATTTTCTAGGCCAAAGGGATTTGGTGAGATTCTTGATCTTACGTTTAGTTTAAGTAAGAAACGTTTTAGGGATTTTTTCTTGATTTTACTTGTTTTTATGGGTCCTATTTATTTGTTGGAAGCCATTATACTAGTAGCTTCAGGTGCAAGCTTTTTTAGGGATATGGGAGTAGGCGATGATTGGTTTACTCAGTTTTCCAATAGCTTCGATGAAGGGGCATATGCTCAAGATATCGGGTTAGGTGCAAGTTTAGGCACAATATTTATTGGTCTTGCAAGTGTAGTTTTGTTTCCTGTTGCAGAAGCTGCAATCTTAATTGCTATTAATCATATTCGAAAAGGTGAAGAATATAGCATTGGATCTGTAATTAAAAAGGGATTCAAGAAATTCTGGTCAATGTTAGGTAGTAATATTTTATTTGGACTTATTACTTTTGGGGTTATTTTTCTTCCCATCATGATTGTTACGTTTATTGGTGTGTTTAGTGCAATGGCTAATCCATTTATAGGAGTTATTTTTGCATTATTTCTTGGATTACTTTTCTTTGTTGGAATTGGCTATTTACTAACTCGTTGGAGTTTTTATTTTGGTTCAGTTGTACTTGATCATGAGGCACCAGGTTTTACTAGAAGCTGGCGTTTAACAAAAGGCCGTGCATGGGTATCGTTTGGTCTTTATATCATTTTTTTCTTAATCATTAGTTGTATTAGCTTTGCAGTTGAATTAAGTTTTGGGATTTTCCTAGGGAACAGCGTTTTATTAACACTTATCGTTAATATTGTTACGATATTTACTACTTTAATTTTTGCTGTAGGGTATGCAGTAATGTACTTAGATTTGAAAATTAGACATGATGCTGAAGATTTAGATGAGATGATTGATGAATATAAAACTCGTTATTAACCTAGGTAAGTTAGGTGATCAAATATGAAAACAAATGAAGCAAGAGAAAAATTCGAGGACATACTTGATGGCAAGGAGTATCAAGTTTATTACGATAAATCGAGAAATATTTTTGAGGTATTGTGGGAGAGAGCAAAAGAATGGCTTTCAGACCTTCTCTCAAATATATTCCCATCAATTGAGACAGCTAATGGTGCTGCTGATATCATTTTAGCTATTATTGTAATAGGAATTCTCATTCTGTTAGGTATTTCCATTTTTCTACTTGTGAGAAATACAAAAAGAAATCGTAACTTCAAGCAAAATAAGCCTCTTCATTCCATGAAGGAATTAAACTGGTCTTATCAAAAGCATTTCCAAGAAGCAATGAAACAGGAGGAAGCCGGGCAGTATTCATTAGCAACCCGCCACCTGTTTCTTGCGTTGCTTCTATATTTTCATGAAAAAGAATGGCTGGAAGCAAAAATTTGGAAAACAAACTGGGAGTATTTTGATGAGCTGCGTAAAGTAAATCAGACATGGGCAGATCAATTTTATCACTTAGCACTTGTTTTTGATGAAGTAACCTATGGAGAACATGAAATAGGAAAAGATGAATATACTCAATTCCGTGAAAAGACAATGGTTTGGCTTTCTGATGCTGATGTGACAAGCGAACTAAAAGGAGAGAGGGGGTAACATATGCAGAAACAATCTTCACGAAAAATTTGGATGTGGCTTTCAGGACTCGTCATCCTGTTTTTGCTGGTAAGTTATTTTATACAATCTTATAATCCAAAATCATATCCCAGCTATGTTTCTGATTCCCCTTCTCCAACAGGTGTAAAAGCTTTATATACGTATTTACATGATGATTACGACGTAAATAGATGGACTCATTCTCCAGACCTCTTACCAAAGAGTAATAGTCAACTATTGATAATGGTAGAGCCATACTTTACACCTGAACAAGAGGAGATGTCAGCTTATCAGGAGTTTATGGAAGCCGGAAATACAATCCTATTACTGAAATCGAACCCTAAAGGGATGTTCGATATAAATGCTTTACCGGTAGCGATAGACTTTGCAGATAATGATGATGATAAGGTCCGCGACATGAGTGGTGTTGAATACTCTGCAGATGTAAGCTCTTCAGTTCGGATAATCAATGCTGATCAGGATGATATTGTATTAGAAGATGAGTATGGGATTATCGCGGTGAGTCGTTCGGTCGGAGAAGGTAAGCTCATTGTTTCAATTACTCCAGAGTGGGTCATGAATCAAAATCTATTAAACTATGATCACATACCACTCGTGTTATCGCTTTTAGAATTAGACAAATACCATACATATTTGATTGATGAATATTTACACGGTGACAAAAATGGTGCTACTGTTTTTACCCTTTACCCAAGCTGGTTTTTAGTGCTGCTTTTACAAGGTGCACTCCTTATTATTTTATGGCTATGGTATAAAGGTAAGCGTTTCGGACCGGTTGTCGTTCCAAGAGAGGAAACAGTGCGTTTTAGTGATGAAGGAATCCGAGCATTAAGCGCCTGGTATTTACGAGGTCGTTATTATCACGACTCACTAACCATTCAAGCGGATTATGTGAAGCTTTTGTTACAAGAGAAATGGGGGATTGCTTATCACAAGGAGTGGACAGACATTGCTCCCAAGCTTGAACAAAGATGGGTTACTCAAAAGCCGAGTGACATAAAAACCTATTTAAAAGATCTTACGAGAGTCTTGACTGCTGAAAATTTATCAAAGCAAGAGTACTTGCTTTGGTCGAAGAAGCTGGATGAATTACGGAAAGAGGTGGAGCAAGGATGAAACCAGAAATCACATCCTTATTAGATAAATACGAACAACGGATTTTAGGACAAAACACAAACCTGAGACTATTATTGTCTGCTATTTTGGCAGGTGGCCATGTATTAATCGAAGGTGTACCAGGTACAGGGAAAACACAAATGGTCAGAACCCTTGCTACTCTTTTAGGAGGGGACTTTAATCGAATTCAGTTCACTCCAGACTTATTACCTAGTGATATTACTGGAAGTATGATTTACAACATGAAGGAAGGTTCTTTTCAAACATTAAAGGGACCCGTTTTTACAAATATTCTTTTAGCTGATGAAATTAACCGTACACCTGCAAAAACACAAGCTGCGTTACTAGAAGCGATGGAGGAAAAGCAAGTAACAATTCAAGGTGAAACGTATCAACTTCCAGATGTGTTTTTTGTTGTTGCCACTCAAAACCCAATTGAATTTGAGGGGACATATCGTTTACCAGAGGCTCAGCAGGATCGTTTCCTTTTTAAGCTACAAATTGATTTTCCAGGTTTTGAGGAAGAAAAAAATGTAGTGAAGCAAGTGATTGAACAAAGCTTTTTAAACTCAAATGCTGCTTCTGTCCTTGATATTGAAACTTTCTTACAAATTAGAAAAGAAATTGAACAAGTTACAATTGGTGAAGGTGTTCTTGAATACATCATGAACATTGTTCGTAGAACGCGTGAATCAGAAAGCATTCGTTTTGGTGCTAGTACAAGAGCGGCGATTTCTATAGGAAAAGCTGCACAGTCATGGGCGTACTTAGCAGGACGTGATTATGTGACTCCTGATGATATCAAGATGGTGGCAAGACCAGCTCTACGACACAGAATTCAACTATCTCCACATGTAGAATTGGAGGGAGTAACCGTTGACGAGATCATTGAAGAACTTGTGGGATCGGTTCCTGTTCCTAGATAGGGGCATTCTCCCAACACCGAGATTACTGCTTGTACTTCTTTTACTATCCATAGGTTTTCTAATGTTTGCACCATTTGAAATGTCCTGGAGCTATGTCATTGTTGGAAATATCGTTATTATTCTGGGTAGTTTAGTAGATTTATTGTTTTCACCACGAAAAAAAGAGCTTTCTGTAAAACGTAGAAATGAGGAAGAGATGGAAAGAGGACTTCCAATTAATGTTGAAATAGAATTGGTAAATCATTCATCATATGGTTTATCTTTTCGATTAATTGATGGCCTTCCACATACGTTTGATACGGAGTTTCCTTTACGTGATAAAGTTTCTAGCGAAACAACTAATTTGATTACATATGTAGCTGTTCCCACCGTTCGTGGTGATTATGACTTTAGTAAACTCTATTTGCGTTATAAAAGTGCATTGGGATTGTGGGAGAAACAAGTGACTTTTTCAGTATCAAATACTGTTAAAGTTATACCCGATTTAACAGAAACAAGGCAGTACCTTGAAAATGCTCAGAAGTTTTTATTATATGATGGCGTGAAAATCCGAAAGCAACATAGTGGTGCAGGCGAATTTTCGAAGATTCGCAGCTATGTAGTAGGTGACGATCCTCGAACAATCAACTGGCGTCAAACCGCAAAGCTTCAAGAGGTTATGACGAACGAGTATGAACCGGAGCATGGAAAATATATTACGATCTTAATAGATTGTGGACGGATGATGGGTGCCGAGCTTAAAAAAGGCAACCGTTTAGAAAAGTCGATTGAATCTGCGATTACGGTAGCAACTGCAGCTTTACAAAAAGGCGACTATGTATCTGTTTTAGCTTTCTCGAAAGAAGTAAAAGTTTTTGTACCAGCAGGTAAGGGTATGGCACATTTGCAAACCATTTTGCAATCAATCTATAACGTTAGGGTAGATGCTGCGGAATCAAATTATGGAACCGTTTTTACATATTTAGAGACCGTTCAGAAAAAACGCAGCTTACTTTTACTATTTAGTGATGTCCATACATTTTTACATGAAGAAAGTGCGCTTCTTTATTTAAAACGATTAAGACAACGGCATTATTTTATTATGATCGGTGTGGAGGACGTTACGTTACAGAAGCGTGTAGAAGAGGCTCCAGCTACCGTTCAAGCAGCGATGCTTAAAAGTATGGCTCAGCAGCAGATGCTCGTGAAAAAGCGCGAAAAGCGAAAATGGGAAAAACAAGGCCTCATAATGGTTGAGGCCCAGGAAGAAAAATTAGCAGCTACAGCTGTCTCTTATTATATTGATATTATGAATCGTAACCTACTGTAGCTTGTTTTTTCATTAAAAACAGTTTACCTGTGATTACATATAGAACTAAACCAATCACAGTAATAAATGCTACAGTATATTTTGCTTCAAGAGAGATAGCAGCAGGGGTAATAAATCCTTCGATAATCCCGGCAATAACAAATAGAGGAATGGTACCAAGTAACAGCTGCACCGAGCGCTTTGCTTGGTACTTTAATTGGTAACCTCTCGTAAATTGACCAGGAACGAAAAGTTTATATCCCATTAGTAATCCTGCACCACCAGCTATAAAAATAGCAGTAAGTTCTATCATTCCATGTGGTACGATGTAAGCCCAGAAATCATAGGTTTTACCATAATGCCAGAACAACCCAGCTAGAGCTCCGACGATGATCCCATTATAGATCAACATATATACTGTTAATAATCCGAAAGTGACACCGCCAGCAAAAGCTAAAATGGCAACCTGAATATTGTTTGTCATAATACTTGCTGACATGGTAGGGGAATCTACTGAACCGTCTTGACTCCCTAAATGCTCAGGGCTAACTCCTTGTGCAATATCTGCAGGGAGAATGGAAAATAGGTGAAGAGGATCATTAATAACAGAAATAAAGGCACCAAGACCACCAATTGTAAAAAGAATCATTGCAGCAATAACAAATCGCCACTGCTCAAGCAGCAAGCCAATAAACTTGGTACTGAAAAAATATCGAATTTGTTTAAAACTGGATACTTGGTCTTTATACAATAGGTTGTGAGCCTTTGAAACTAATCCGTTAAGATAAGGGGTAACCTCTTCATTCGGAAAATATGTTTGACTATAGGATAAATGCTGTGCTGACTTTTGATAAAGTCTATGAAACTGGTTAATATCATCACTCGTTCTTGAACCTCTACCTTTTTGTAAGGTCGCGATTAAGGTTTCAAGTTGTTGCCACTCTTCACGATGAAGTTTAACAAATTGCTTTATATTCATTATGTAGACACCTCAGTTTTTCTAACACGGAATATTCTTATTATAGTAATATTACAGATAAATAGAAACACCTATAGAGAAAAAACTGCCAAGAAATGGGGGAAATCTGTTGAATCACGAACAAACAAATATAAAAACACCTGAATTCGTCTCACTTCAATTTCAGCTTGCTGGCCTCGGTAGTAGAACAGCTGCATTTTTAATTGATACAATTCTACTTTCAATAATTAATGTTGTTACCTTTATCACTCTGTTACTTGTTTTATATGGAGGACCTGATTCGTGGTTCTTTATGGAAGTAGGATCATTACCAATTGCTATAACCATTATTCTTTTGTTTATTTTAAATTGGAGCTACTTTTTCCTATATGAGTTCTTTTCTGGAGGGAAAACTCTCGGTAAAAGATGGGTTGGTATTCGAGTAATACAAGAAAACGGCCATAGTATCACGTTACTATCCAGCTTTATACGTAATTTTCTTCGTATCATTGATTCATTACCGGCTAGCTATTTATTAGGAATTGTAATGATTTTTACTCACTCAAAGCATAAACGAATTGGTGACCTGGTGGCAGGTACAATTGTTGTACATGAAAGACGTTCAAAAAAAGGTAAGAAACAAACACCACTTGAAAAAGAAATTGAGAAAAGGGGCTTATCTAAGGAGTTTCTCGTTATAGATGACTGGGCACTAAAGTCTCTTGGTAACAAGGAATGGAAGCTACTGCAAACATACTCCAACCGACTTTTAGATCTAAGACCAGATGAAAAATGGAGAAGAACGAAGCAAATCTCTGATCTTTTACTTCCAATAGTAGGTGTTGAGATACAAGGAAAAACAGAAGAAGAACTAGAGAATGCACTTCTTGTTCTCTATTTATACCTAAAGGATGATTGGGAATTCGAATTGTAAAAACTCCTTCTAAAGTCCTATTTCTCATGTATAATCTAAATAGGTATCGATCAAATACTAGGATATAAGACCGTGTTTAGTGGGAGATTTTAGCATGAAGAAATTTGGGATATGTTTTATTATTTTTTTAGTAGTCGGATGTTCTGGTAAAGAAGGTGTAATAGTGGAAGAAAAAGAAGTACTACATGTTTCAGCTAAGAGTGTTTCGAAAGAGAAAGAACCTGTGAGGCCAAATGTGGATTCCATCGACTATTTTCTACCAGATAATCATTCGCAAGAGCGTACCGAAAAAATTACACATTTGATGATTCATTTCATTAGTAATGCAGCGAATAATCCGAAGGATCCTTATAATGTAAGAGATGTGAACGCGATTTTTCTTGACTATGGTTTGTCGGTTCATTATATGATTGACCGTGATGGGAACATTTATCAGTTGGTTTCAGAGGATCGGGTAGCTTATCATGCAGGTAAGGGGTCTTTATCTGGTTTTCCTGGTTACGAAGATCGCATGAATGAATACTCAATTGGAATTGAACTATTAGCTATTGGAACCAAGGAAGAAATGACTGCGATCATTCCTGAAGAGAAATTTGTACAAATTGATCCTTCGCTACAAGGCTACACGGACGCACAATATAAGACATTACGATTATTGGTGGATGATATACTAAAACGTAATCCATCCATTTTACAAGATCGACGCCACGTAATTGGACATGATGAATATGCGCTAGATCGAAAAACAGATCCGGGTTCATTATTTGATTGGACTCAAATAGGGTTTTAAAAGCATGTGGAAACTCACATGCTTTTGTTAATGAAAGAGAAAAGAGGTAGTAGAGAAATGAAGATAAAGTGGGGAATTGCTGCAGGAATTTTTGTTGTACTTTTAGTAGTGGCATATGGATTTGTAGGGAATTATTTTTACAACTTTGCATTGAATGCGAATCAGGAAAAAGAATTTCTGGAGGATAATCCACATCTTGAAGAAACGGAAGCAGTGTCAGCTGACCTAGTGGAAGTAAACGAAATCGCTGATGCAGAGTTTAAGAAAGATCATGAACCATCGACTTTAACAGTGGTTTCTGAAGATAAGTTGAAGTTGAAGTTAAACGGATATGTGTATGAACAGGAAGATAATTCTAACAAATGGGCGATTGTTGTCCACGGTTATACAAGCAATAGTACACATATGATCCGCTATGTCCGAAACTTTTACGAGCAAGGCTACAATGTGCTAGCTCCTGATTTACGTGGTCATGGCAAAAGCGAGGGAGATTATATCGGTATGGGCTGGCATGATCGAAAAGACATGCTGCTTTGGATAGATGAAGTACTGAAAAAGGATCCAGAAGCAGAAATTGCTCTATTTGGTGTGTCGATGGGCGCAGCAACCGTTATGATGACATCTGGTGAAGACATTCCAAGCAATGTTAAGGTTATTGTAGAGGATTGCGGCTATTCCACTGTAAAGGATATCTTTGTTTATCAGCTTGACGATTTATTTGGACTACCTCCGTTTCCTGTTATTAATGCTGCGAACACGGTTACGAATATTCGTGCCGGGTATGATTTAGCTGAAGCATCATCACTTGAGCAAATTAAAAAAAGTGAAACACCAACATTGTTTATACATGGCGATGCAGATACCTTCGTGCCTTATGAAATGCTAGACGAGGTATATGAAGCAGCCAATGTTGAAAAAGACAAACTTATCATCCCTGGTGCCGGTCATGGAGAAGCAGAAAAAGTAAACCCTGAGACTTACTGGAACACGATTTGGGAGTTTGTTGGGGAGTATATTAGTTAGTAGGAGATACCTGTTTTTGGCAGGTGTCTTTTTTGTTTGTGTAGATTATTGAGTGTGGTGTTGATTGCCGGTGAAGTGGTGAGAGGTGTGTTTTTGTTCAGTGAGAGACGGCTAATCGCCCGAGAATTGGAAAGAGAAGGAATCTCGGTCGATAAGAGGTGTTCTAATCGTCCGAGAATTGGAGAGAGAAGGTATCTCGGTCGATAAGAGGTGTTCTAATCGCCCGAGAATTGGAGAGAGAAGGAATCTCGGTCGATAAGAGGTGTTCTAATCGCCCGAGAATTGGAAAGAGAAGGAATCTCGGTCGATAAGA
>NZ_JBFOKR010000015.1:0-130720 GCF_047246645.1 Ferdinandcohnia jepli | reverse complement strand
AGAGGTGTTCTAATCGCCCGAGAATTGGAAAGAGAAGGAATCTCGGTCGATAAGAGGTGTTCTAATCGCCCGAGAATTGGAGAGAGAAGGAATCTCGATTGATGAGAGGTATTCTAATCGCCCGAGAAGTGGAGAGTGGAGGGATGTTGGTCGATAAGAATAGTTCTATCAGCCATTCAACCAGTAGAGGTCGTCCCGAAAGTCACATAGCAACATATGGTAGACAAAATAGGAAGCTGAGTTCATAAAAACAATATATCTCCTTTTATTATAAATACCATCCAAAATCAATCTTTCACAAAAATGACATCACAACTGTTTGAAAACACAGAAAATATTTCATATAATTTAAAAGAGTCGAAATATTTAGTTTGCAGTTTTACGAAAAATGCGCATTTAGTAATCTATAAGGGGGATTTGGGAAATGTACGTACCACTACTGTTATCTCAATTTTTAGATCGGGCCGTTAAGTTGTATGGGGAGAAAACGGCGCTAATCGATGATGAAAAAAGCTTTACGTATGCAGAAGTAAATGAGAGAAAGAATCGGCTTTCTAGAGGGCTTCAGCATTTAGGAGTTTCCAAGGGTGACCGAGTGGCTTATCTTGCACCGAATACCTCAGAGATGTTTGAAGGCTTCTATGGTGTTTTTCAAATAGGGGCCGTTATTGTACCGCTTAACACCCGCTTAATTCCTACGGATTATTCGTACATATTGAATCACAGTGAAACGAAAAATTTTATTTGTTGATCATGAATTATTGTCTAATATCGAACCGATCCGTGATCAATTAACGACGGTTGAGAAGATTATTGTTCATGGACAAATGGGGGATTCTGAATGGACGATTTCTTATGAAGATTGGTTATCCCGATTTGAAAAAGATCCTATAGAACGCCCTAATATGGATGAAAAGGATATTGCGACACTTCTTTATACGAGCGGCACGACCGGAAAACCAAAGGGAGTTATGCTTTCTCATCGTAGTAATTATCTTCATGCTCTTACAACTATGCACCACTTGCGCGTGTCTGACCGTGACACACTTCTTCATATCCTTCCTATGTTTCATGTGAATGGTTGGGGTTCTCCATTTTACTATACAGCTAACGGTGCTACTCAAGTTTGTCTACGAAGAGTGCGTCCAGATGAAATTTTCCGCAAGATTGACAAATACAAGGTTACCGTCATGCATATGGCACCAACTGTTCTTAATAGTTTGTTGCAGCACGCTGGTACAAACGGATTTACTAAGCAGGGCCAAGATATTCGAATTGTAATAGCCGGATCAGCTCCACCACCAGCGTTCGTAAAGCGGGTTGAAGAAGAATTGAATTGGGAGTTCATACAGGTTTATGGGATGACAGAAGCAGCACCTCTCATAACAACCTCAATTATTCGTGACACTCAAAATAATCTTTCTAAGGATGAAAAATATCGTCTGAAAGCGAAAGCGGGTTATGAATTTATCGGTAGTGACGTTCGGGTTGTAAACGAATTTGGAGATGATGTTGCGCAAGATGGAAAAGAGATCGGTGAAGTCATTGTTCGAAGTAACACAGTTATGGAAGGATACTTAAACAACCGTGAAGGAACTGATGAAGTCATTCGTGATGGGTATTATCATACGGGTGATATGGCGGTTGTCGATGAAGAGGGAAATATAGAAATTGCTGATCGTAAAAAAGACATAATAATTAGTGGCGGTGAAAATATCTCTTCAATTGAAGTAGAAGGAGTTTTATACGATCACCCGGCTGTTCTTGAAGTTGCTGTTATTTCAGTTCCTCATGAAAAATGGGGAGAGACTCCTCAGGCGATAGTAGTTGTTCGTGATGGACATGAGGTTACTGAAGACGAACTAATCGCATTTTCTCGTAGCAGGCTTGCTCATTTTAAGGCACCAACGAAAATAGTCTTTACAAATGAATTACCTAAAACAGCTTCAGGAAAGATACAGAAAGTACATTTGCGAAAAGAGTACTGGGAAGGAAAAGAGAAATTTGTAAATTAAATAAAAAAATTGTTGCTATCATTCACCTGCTATCAATGTTGTTTGAAGTGGAACTAAATCGAAAACATCTATAGGATGAGAGGAAAACAGTATCTTTCCAATTGAGATTGTTACTGTTTTCCTTTTTTATGGGTATAGAAAAAACAGCTTAGACAAAAATAGTAGTGTATAAAACATGAAAACTAACACAATTTATGTTGAAAAAGTAGGGGAATATCATGGAACTGATAAAACCGATTAATGTAACGTCTGGAAAACTTAATAAAGATCAGCGTTTGACATCTGCTGAAATGGCTAAGCTTTGGTCTACCTATATGGGAAACAGTATGTCAAATCGGATACTAAGTTATTACCTTAAGCATGTTGAAGATAAAGATATTAAAATACTTTTAGAGAACGGTTATAACCTCACTGTTGATTTTATGAATCGGATTAAAGACATTTTTACAAAGGAAAAGTTCCCTATTCCTGTTGGATTTACTGAGGATGATGTCTATCTAAAAGCACCTAGATTATTTGAAGACGAATTTTACGTGCATTATTTAAAATACGCAGCAAAAGCAGGTCTAAGTTTATATGCAGTAGCAATTCCTCTGGTAATGCGGGACGACATTAGAGAACTGTTTTCACATTGTAATAAGTATACTGAATTGTTCATACAGCAGATAAATCTTGTATTAATGAATAAAGGGTTTATCATAAAACCTCCAGAAATACCTGTTCCCGAAAACGTTAATTTTGTACATAAGCAAAAATTCTTGAATGGTTTCTTTGGAGAGATACGACCTTTACATGCAATGGAAATTACCCACCTTTATGATAATATGGAGAATAATACGACGAGTAAGGCGTTACTAATAGGATTTAGTCAAGTAGCGAGAAATAGTAATGTTCGTGAGTTTTTACATAGAGGCATTAAGATAACAGATAAGGAAATACAAATGTATCAAAAAAAGCTACAAAATGAAAATTTACCTGCACCATCTTTATTAGATCATTTAGTAACAACTTCAAATGCCTCTCCTTTTTCTGATAAGATTATGTTGTTTCACAAGGTTGATATGTTCAACATAAAAATCAGACATTTTGGAAATTCAATGTCACTTAATGGGCGAAGAGACATTGGTCTCATGTATGCTCAGTCGATTAGTGATGTTGCCAGATATGCGGAGGATGGTGCGAATATTCTAATAGATAATGGTTGGATGGAGCGGCCACCATCTGCGGTAGACCGTGAAAATATTTCCTCAGAATAAGGTGAAACAGTCCTTGAAGTGATTGAGAAATATCATAATAATTGGAGTATGAATTAGTAAGAAATTCATACTCCATTTTTATTGATTTAATTTAGCATGGCTATTGACTATATAACCATTTATATTATCTATTCTTAATTTATGCATTGAATTGAAATACTTTTTTATTGTAAAACGATACGAGCTGCATTAAACTTAATTATGAAATTAAGTGAGCTGCTTTAAAAGGATGATTAAAAAAGTTTTATATATTTTATTAGTATCACAAATACTTTTCTTTCTACTTTTCTTTAGTACAATACGGGCAAGATTACCTGAGTCAGTTCCAGCAAAATTAAGTATATTAATTGCATGTATAGGTTTAATCACTTCTGTCGTTTTCTATTAGTAAAGGACATAAATCAAAATTGGTATGCTAGTTTTAATAGGGTCATTTTTGATATTTCTTATGTTTATATTTGCAATGTTTTTATCAGGAATGTAAGAGTCTATTGTTCTGAACTTACAAAGAAGGACTGTTGAATAAGGGGAACAATGATATCTTTAATTTTTGTATTATTTAGTACATTTAAATAAATCTCTCTGGAGTATTAGTTTGAAGGTGACAAAATGAATGAAAATTAAAATAAAAGCAATATTATTATTTCTATTAGTTGCTTCTCTCGTTAAAGTAAAGTTAGTCTACTATCCTAGCCTGAGTAGTGTTTCCTTAACAGGACATCAAAAAGTTTATGAAATAACATCCCCAGATCACAAATATAAACTCAACGTTTATTTATACGGAGGAGTGTTAGTAAAGTCTGATTACAGCTACATAGGGGAATTGGAGGAAGTAACTACTTCTAAGAAAAAGAATGTTCTATGGTTTAAACCAGACTTGGGTGAAGTTCGTTGGATTGACCACAATACTTTGCTAGTAGATGATAAGAAAATTAATGTTGAAAAAAATACATATGACTTTAGATGGGATTGAGACAGAAGTTGAAAAAAATAATGTGAAAAATAATCTAGAAATGTGTGTCATGTTAATGAGTACAGATTAGGCACCATTTTGTTGCACTAGCTATTTGAGGGGATAAATATGGAGAAATATGAGGTAAAGCAAATCAACAATCTGTTGAATTTTGATTTGGATATTATAGTAAATCAAAGTAAGCAAGAGGGTTTTCGTTTTGTAGAAAGATTAATAAATGATTATAGAAACGGCAGTAATACTTTTGACCATTGCGGAGAAGGTTTATTTGGTGTGTTTAATGAAGAAGGTGTACTTGTTGCTATTGGTGGTTTAAATAAAGACCCATTTTCAAATGGACAATATATTGGCAGGGTGAGAAGGTTTTATGTTTGTGAAGAGTATAGGAGAAAAGGTATAGGAAGCCTTTTGGTAAAAAGGCTCATGGATGAAGCGAAAAGACATTATAAAGTTTTAGTGCTTAATACAGATACTGAACAAGGTGATAAATTTTATTCTTCACTCGGATTTACAAAGGGGAATCTTTATCCAAATTCAAGTCACTTTATGGAGTTTACAGGCTAAAGAAAAGTTGGGGAATGAGGACGTAAAACATAAAAGTATGAAAAAGAGGATATGATGTAATGAAATTAAATGGGGAATTTACCAGGCAGGATTGGCCGGATACTTTGGTTTAGGTGTAGATAAAGTTTCGACAGAGGGTATTTTGTGGAAAAAGACTAGGGGAATGTAAAATCCTAGTCTTTTTGATTTGCTTTTAATTATGCAGTTGGGTTTAAGAAGAAAATTAGCAATAGAAAGGAAGAATCCATATTGTCTACAGATAGGGTACCAATGTAAAAAAGGTAAGCACACTAGGCTTACCTTTTACATCAATGAGAATTAGACATGTTTCTTTGAATATTCATGATTACGCAATTGCAGGTACGCGTAATAGGCGACCTAGCATTTGTGTTAATCTTCTGCTATAGATAGCGACTTTTACAATGAAATAAAACAACGCTGGGAATAGACGAAATAGAATATTCAAAGTTATCCCTCCACATTGATTTTTTATGCTGAGCGTATGGCTCTGCATATAAGTATTGTTAGCTAATTGTTGAAAAATCATGAGTAGATGTTGAGAAAAGAATAGTATATTGGCCTCAATTTGGATAAGAAAAGTATATTTTATTTAAAATAATGTAAACTATTGGGAGTGAGAAGCACAAGCAATTTGGAGGTCCCCATTTATGACTGATATGAAGAGACATGTTCGCTTAACCTCAACGGAAATCGCAAACCTATGGTCTCAATATGTGAATGATAGCATGTCTGTATGCCTTTTAACTCATTTTATAAAATACTGTGAAGACCAAGAAATAAAATCAGTTCTCGAATATGCGTTAGATTTAGCAAATTCGCATATCAAAAGTATATCGAGATTTCTCAAAGAAGAAAATTACCCAATACCAGTTGGTTTTTCTATGGAAGATGTAAATCTAGAGGCTCCGCCATTGTTTTCTGATAAGTTTTTACTTATATATATGCACATCATGTCCATTCACGGGTTAGTTGGTTATACTGGTGCTTTAACTACTTGTATTCGTGATGATCAGGTCGAATATTTTTCAAAATGCCATCAAGAAACGATAGAACTGTACAGAAAAGCGTTAACTATCCTGTTGGAAAAAGGAATCTTAACAAGACCGCCACATCTAAATGCTCCTGAAAGAGCAGATTTTGTGCAAAAGCAGAGCTTTTTAACAGGATGGTTTGGCGATAGAAGACCTTTAAATGCAATTGAAGTAAGCGGGATTTTCTTTAATATGCAGAAGAATATTGTTAAGATTGTATTAGAAATCGGATTTGCTCAAGTAGTACATTCTAAAGAAATTAAGGAGTATCTACAAAGAGGAGAACAGCTTTGTGATAAGCATTTTGATACTCTTGGAATATTAATGTCTGAGAGTAATTTACCATCACCGCCTAAACATGATGCTGAGGTTACTAATTCAACAGTTGCTCCTTTTTCTGATAAATTAATGCTCTTCCAAATTATTAGTTTAATATCAACCGCCTCTGGTTATTACGGTGCCGCGTTTTCTTTATCTCAAAGAAGAGATCTTGGCGTGAAATACGCGATGATGATAGCTGAGATCGCTAAATATGCAGAAGACGGTGTTAATATCATGATAAATAACGGATGGTTGGAACAGCCACCTACCTTCGATGATCGAAAAAAACTAGCAGATCAAAAATAAAGACCTTTTAACAAGGTCTTTTTTAGTTGACTTACCAGTACAAAACAGGAAAAATATAGATATTGGACATTTCAATGTTAAAGCACAGTTGGGAGTGGACTCATTGAAACGAAACAAAGACCATTTTCGTGGGTGTATGCTTGGAGGAGCAATTGGCGATGCGCTGGGATGGCCAGTGGAATTTATGCATTATGATGAAATTGTTAGTACCTATGGAATCGATGGCATAAAGGATTTTTCATTTTCAAAGAATAAGCCTGCCGAGATAACCGATGATACACAAATGACACTTTTTACTGCCGAAGGGATTTTGCGTGCTAAAACACGTGGACATCTAAAAGGTATTTGTCATCCACCAAGTGTA
Organism: Ferdinandcohnia jepli; assembly: GCF_047246645.1. Classification (NCBI taxonomy): domain Bacteria; kingdom Bacillati; phylum Bacillota; class Bacilli; order Caryophanales; family Bacillaceae; genus Ferdinandcohnia; species Ferdinandcohnia jepli. The sequence continues at coordinate 123,869 of NZ_JBFOKR010000015.1, read as the reverse complement.
GGCTATTATGCCTATCAACGTTGGCTATATACCCAAGGACATTCAAAAAATGAACAGTTTGATTGGATATATGATGGATATTTACTTCAAGTTCAAGAGCTTTTTCATCAACGGGCACCTGGGAACACGTGCTTATCTGCTTTAGTAAGTGAAACGCAAGGAACAATTGATAGGCCAATTAACAATAGTAAGGGCTGTGGTGGCGTAATGCGAGTTGCGCCGGCCGGGCTAGTGTATCATAGTAAACGTGCATTTGAATATGCAACTGAATTTGCTGCATTAACTCATGGGCATCCTTCTGGCTATTTAGCGGCAGGTACGTTAGCATATATGATAGCCAAGATTATTGAAGGTTCTGATCTTAATGAAGCTTGTTTTGCAGCTGTAAATGAGTTAGAAAAACATGATGGACATGAGGAGTGCAGTTCATTATTACATAAAGCTATCTTTCTTTCTAAAAATGAAAGAGATCCTTTAGTAGCGATTCCACAGCTTGGTGAGGGATGGGTTGCTGAGGAAGCTTTAGCCATTTCAATTTATTGTTCATTAGTCAATGAAACTGACTTTGAAAAAGCAGTCATCCATGCTGTAAATCACGATGGCGACAGTGACAGTACCGGTGCTATAACAGGAAATATTCTTGGTGCGTATTTAGGAGTAAGTCGGATTCCTCCTCAATGGCAAGATGCAGTCGAGCTAAATGATGTAATAACGAATGTTGCAGATGATCTTTTAACTGGATTTGAGGATAGTGAAGAATGGATGAAAAAATACCCTGGATATTAGGTATTTTTTCCATCATCACTGGAATGCTAGAAGATAGGAAACACTATTAATTGGGAGGAATTAACATGGAAAAGGTAGTAGTAGGAGAAGTTTTTTCAATTAGTGATGAAACTGGTGAAGAGCAAGAGGTTGAGGTTCTTGGAGTTGCAACAATTGAAGGAATTGATTATGCAGCTGTAGGTTTCTTGGATGATCTTGAAACAGAAAGTGAAGACGATATTGATATCTTCTTCCTGAAAATCGATGATGAAGGCGATTTTTCAGCGATAGAAAGCGATGAGGAATTTGAAAAAGTATCAGCCGTATTTGATGAAATTTTTGAAGCAGAAGATGAAGAATAAGTTAATATAAACAGGCAGCTGTTTAAAGAGTTCGAACAGAGAAAAATCTGTATCGAACTTTTTTTGTCTTACTAGTGACTAAGTTTAATTTATTGCATATGAAAATAAAATATGGTCTAATGTAAACATGTTTTTATACTGAAATGTATAAAAGACAATTTATACAAGAGGCGAATCAACATGACAATAGTAGAGGGAATACTATCAATTCAGCGTGAAAAGGGCTCTGAAGTAATATTGTTAGATGATCAACCTCTATCAAAAATGTTCAATCATGTAAGCGGAGTGGACATATTGTTTACTATAAGCAGTGAGCCAGATATATTTTATTCAGTTTCAGGTATTGCTGACGTTTTTTATTTTGAGGGCATTCAGCAATCTAATAAAGGGATAAAATATGTGAATGACTTTTTCATAGATGATTTTGATGTGATAGAGGTCTTAGAAAAACTTGAGGGAAAGAGAGTTAAGCTGTCTTTACAAGTAAATCAAGTTTAATATACTCGGGGAGGTGAAGCAGCTATGGGAATTGTAGTCGTAGAAATTTGTGATGGAAGTTTAATTAATGAGTTACCGTTAGAAGAGATACTTGAAGCAGAGTATCCAGAGGTTGCAGTTATTGAGAGTAGCTGCTTATCCTTCTGCGGTATGTGTGCAAAAAGGCCTTATGCAATTGTAAATGGAAAACGAATTTTTGCTAAGACATCTGAAGAATGTCTCGTTTTAATAAAAGAGCATATTGAGACTGAATTGGCTCTGTATGCTTAACATGGATAGGGGTATTTACATGTCAACGTTTAAGAGAAGTGTGAAGGATCATTGGTATGTACAATATGAGGAAGTGGGGTTTCCTTCTATACAAAAGGGGTGGATTCTTCCTGTTAATCGATGGGCTGACTTTGACCCGTTTATTTTAATGGCCGAAGATTGGTTTAAAAGAGGGACTTTTTCAGACCATCCTCACAGAGGGTTCCAAACCGTAACATACGTTGTTGATGGTAGATTAGAGCACATTGATAATGCTGGTGGAAGAGATATCCTTGAACCAGGAGATGTTCAATATATGAATGCTGGTTGGGCAGCAAGACATGCCGAAGAAGGTGTTGAGAATGATATTGCTCATACCTTGCAATTATGGCTGAATTTGCCTAGCCACTTAAAAAACAGCGAAACTACTTATCAAAATATCTATTCGGAGGATGCTCCTATTGTCGAATTTGATGGAGGTTCAGTGAAAGTTTTTTCTGGTGAAATTGCTGGTGTAACTGGGCCTATGAACTCACTTGTACCTATCACTCTTTCAGAAATAAATCTATCTGAAGGAGCAACCTATGTGCATCAATTGCCTGAAACTCATAATGCTTTCTTTTATGTGCTATCAGGTGATATGGATTTTGGAGAGAACAAAGTGAATTTGAAAAAGCATGGTGTTGGTACATTAACATTTGAGGAAAATGGAAACAAGGACAATGAAAGTGAATTTGTGATAAAAGCCAATAAACGACGTTCTAAGGTACTGGTTTATTCAGGTACACCGATAAAAGAAGAAATCGTGCCATATGGTCCTTTCGTTATGAACACAATGGATGAAATTAGACAGGCATACCGTGATTTTCATAATGGAAAGTTTGGTCCTCCAGCCGTTTAAGACTATATATAAAAGGTAATCGCTCTGACTTTAAAATCAGAGCGTTTTTTTGAGGTGAAAATTAGTACTGATTACTTTTTATGATAGTCCTCTTTGTTGCAATCACCTTACTAAAACATCTAGTAGGAATAGATAAGCCGGTCTTGGTCAAGATAGTTGATAATAGGGTGAATATTAACATTGGAGGATTTTAGAATGAAGCTTGTAGGAATATCAGGTTCAGTGATTGGTTCAAAAACCTCAAAAGCGGTTCATGAAGTGTTAGTAGCAGCAAAAGCAAGTGATCCCTCACTTGAAACAGAATTACTTGACCTTAGAGAATATGAAGTTGAACTAGTGAATGGGAGCCCTTTAAGCTACTATAATAATGACACAATTAGGGTTGTAAATTCGATATTGTCTGCAGACTTTCTTGTTGTCGGTACCCCAATTTACCAAGCATCGATATCAGGTGTACTTAAAAATTTGTTGGATCATCTACCGGTAGATTCGTTAAAAGGTAAGGTGACGGGAATGATTTCTACAGGTGGTACAATAAAGCATTTTCTTGTACCAGAATTTCATTTAAAACCGATTCTATCTTATCTCAAGGGTACTGTTCCAGTTACATCCGTTTTTGTACATAATGACAATTTTAATGACGATAATGAGATAGATGTTGAAGTGAGGGCAAGGATAAGGAAATTAGCTGAAGAAATGATTTTTCTTCAGAAAAGTTTAATTGAAAGAACATAATAATAAACAATCCGGTAAAAGTAGATTGACACTTTTACCGGATTTTTCATGTGCATTCGTTTTCTGTTATGCTACACTTAAATTACAGAATATTACAAAATGATATATAGAATCTAATAAATAGAAATTTAAAATAGGGGAAATAGAAAAATGAATAACAATTTAACACAAAACAAAAAAAGCTGGGATACTGTAGCACATCATTTTAATGGAAAAGATGCTTTGCCAAGTTACGGTCCCTTTACACAAAGTGAAGACGAATTGCAATTATTTGGAGAGATAAAAGATAAAAAGGTGTTAGAAATCGGTATTGGAAGTGGGCATTCATTACTATACATGGCAGAAAAAGGGGCTAGTGAGCTTTGGGGTGTCGATTTGTCTCAGGCCCAAATAGAGACAGCAAAAAATACACTGCGGGATTATCAGCCTAATTTAAATTGTGCTCCAATGGAAATGGATATAGGCTTGCCTAAAGAATACTTTGATTATGTGTATTCAATCTATGCGATTGGGTGGACAACGGATTTGGATATAACTTTTAGATTAATCTATTCTTATTTAAAAAAGGGTGGATCATTCATTTTTAGTTGGGACCATCCATTGTATTCACATATAACATCCAAAGGAGGAACTATTACACTTGAGGGATCCTATCAAGAGGAAGGACCGGCAACATTAGAAAACTTTAAAGAAGATCATGTAACAATGGTTTTACATAAGCGGAAAATGGCAACGTTTCTAAATGGTTTACTATCTGCAGGCTTCACGATTCAGACTGTAATCGAAAGTGATGTTCCAGAAGATGTAAAGCATATCGATCCAGAGATATCCGATCGATATTATTCATTATATAAAGCAAAGAAGTTCCCAACTACGATGATTATTAAAGCGGTAAAAGGTTAATAGTGTAATAGAGTGGGAGGGAAGTATGGCTGATTGAAAGTGAGTGGAACAAGTCGACTTCTAGGCGGCAAAATAGAAGGAAATTGTAAAAGTATTTTTTTATAGGAAGTGATAAAAAATGTATGAACTCTTACTATTGTTATCAGCTTTAATGATGATTATTAGTGGATATCAGTTTTATCGTTTCAAGAAACAATTTAAAGAGGAAACTAGCAAACTAGAAACCCGGAAACTCTCTAAGGCATTTGTTAATCGGTGGACAAGAAAAATAAAGCAATGGACAACGGTGTTTGTAGTGAGCTGCATAATAAGTTTGATAGTAATATTTATAAAAGTAATTTGATTCCCGTTGAACTACCTAGAACGAACAGATGTGGAAAGGAGAGAACAAGATGGCTTTTGTAGTAACAATTGCTTTACTGGCTTTAGCAGTTTTTATTGGGTATAAGCTAACTGCTGCTAAGACGAAGAAGCGCAAGCGAATTGTTTGGGGAGTAATTACAATGCTAGTCTTTTCACCATTGGTTTCTTGGTTAGTAAGTATTGCGTATGCGACGATCGTGGAAAGTGGTTGGGCTGGTATTGCTCTAATGATGTTATTGTTACCTCTTATCTTTTTAATTGGTTTAGTAATCCTCTTAATTGGCATTTTCAAGAAAGAATAGTAGAAAGGAATGTATATGGCGAAAAAATGTAATAAATGGTCTTTTTATTTTTGTTTACTATTCTTATTTCTAACAGTGCATTTAGCATATACGTACTTTAATCAAAAGTGGATTGTAGCGCCACCTTCTTATATTTTATTTCTGTTGGCTATACTAACCTTTGTTTTCGGTTTGATTGGGATTCCTGATAAGACAAATGGCTGGTCAATCATAAGAAGTTGGATTACCGGTATTTTTTCAGCATTATTATCCTTTGTTCTCTTTTTCTCAATGTTTAGTTATGTACTGATTTCTGAAGATCACATACTAAGCACGAAATCTCCTGATAAAAAGTATAAAATTCATTTATACTTAACGAATGGAGGAGCAACAACTGCATTCGGTGTTTTAGGAAAACTGGATGGTCCGTTATGGTTTACAAAAACTATTTACAATGATTATCGGATGGATCAAGCTGAAATAAAATGGATTGATAATCATACTATTTCAATAAACAATCACATATTGAATTTAAAAGAAGGAGATACCTTTTCAGATTAATAGTCGGTCTGAGGAGGTATTTTCATTTTCTTAATCTAATAGATTATAAATAGAAAGGATTTTAATGAATAACCAGTTTAAAAGGGGGTCATTACATTTGATTATAGATTGCCATTTTCATGTGGATGAAACGATGTTAACACTAGAAAAGATGATAGAAGAGATGGACAAACACGGTGTCTCAAAAACGGCACTGATTTCACCTATGAATGAAACAATGTTTGAAGTGGAAAGTATTTACCAGCATAATTTACAATGTCTGTTTCGGTTTCTTATTTTACAAGCACCTTCTATAGGTCTACAAATATACAATGGGCTTGTAAAGAATGGGTATCTCAACCTTTATGGAAACAACTATCAAATTTTTTCAAAGCCAAGAAATGATTTAGTTGAAAATGCTATTAAGAGATTTCCAAACCGTTTTTTAGGCTGGGCTGCTTACAATCCAACTATTACTGAATCGTTGGAGGAAATTGAACTGTATCTTTCTATGCCCGGTTTTATTGGAGTAAAGGCACATCCTTTTATGCACCAATATAAAATTGAAAAACTGGCCTCTGTTGCAGCACTCTGTGAGTCGAAAAAGGTACCAATGATTATCCACCTTTCTTCTGAAAAAGACTCCTACAAATACTTACCAGAACATTTCCCAAATCTTAATATTATCTATGCACATGCAGGGCTTCCATTTTGGAAAAAGTTGTGGCCTTATATTTCTGATAAACAAAATGTATACGTAGACACTTCAAGTGATTATCTGACACCAGTGATAGTTAAAAGAGCAGTTGAGTCCTTGGGGTACCGGAAAATTCTCTATGGCTGTGATGGTCCGTACGGGATGACAAAATGTAATGAATATGATTATGGAGCAAAGAAAAATTGGATAGAAATACTGCCAATTTCTGATAAAGAAAAAGAGTATATTCTTGGGAAGAATTTTCTTGGTTTGATTGAATAGCTAGGCTTTATTGGGCGGGTATGTAAAGGACTATGACATTTATCTCAGACTACCCGCCACCAATAGATTCAACATGCTTACCTTTTCTTCTTTTTAGGATCTAAAGTAAGTTTGTTTTTTGACTTTGTTTCGAGTGATACCAGGATGTGATAATTCCGTTCATCAATATTTGTTACATCTGAAACCTGACCTTTTCGGCCCTTAATTTTAATATCCTGACCAACGGATGGCACGTTTTGCACAAACTGTGTTAAAACAAGATTTTTATTTTCATAGTAATGAACAAAATACATAATTAGCTCACCTTTCATCACGGGATGTATTTTCTAACAATAGGTATATGAGATTCAATCGATTTGGTCACAAAAAATATGTAAAAAATATTTTCCCAAGTATTTGAAACTAAAGTTTTGCACATACGTATTAATTATCATAGAAAGGGTGTGGGTGTGATGAACAAGTACTCCATTTCGGAATTTATTAAAAATACAGCCCAAGAGGATAAGGGGGAAGGATATTTCGAGTTAGAGACTCCGAGAATGCTAGAAGTGAATCTTAATGGGCAGGTATGGGCTAAAGCAGGGTCAATGATTGCGTATAACGGTAGAATTAAATTTGAACGGGAAGGCATCTTAGACCAGGGACTTGGTGGATTATTTAAAAAGGCGTTGACTGGAGAAGGAGCTTCTCTTATGAGAGCCAATGGAAACGGTAAATTATATCTCGCTGACTCAGGTAAAAAAGTAATTATTCTTCATTTACAAAATGAGTCTATCTACGTAAACGGAAATGATCTTCTAGCCTTTGAGCCTTCAATAAAACATGATATTAAACTTATGAAACGTGTAGCGGGTATGATGGCTGGAGGATTGTTTAATGTCCGGTGTGAAGGAACTGGCTTAGTTGCGATTACAACTCATTATGAACCTCTGACACTCAGAGTAACACCTAGTCAACCAGTTATTACAGACCCAAATGCAACAGTTGCCTGGTCTGGAAACCTTCAACCAGAATTTCAAACTGATATTTCACTTAAGACCTTTATTGGCAGAGGGAGTGGGGAATCCATCCAAATGAGATTTGAAGGGGAAGGATTTGTAATCGTTCAACCATTTGAAGAAGTGTATATGCAAAATACAAGTAGTTAATTTAAATCAGCCTGGTTAGTCGTTATGAGAATCAGGCTATCTCTTTTTAAAAAAATAATTGAAAATGCTATAGTCTTTTGAGATGATTGGTTGCAGTTAGTTGTTTAGGAGTGATCAAGTGGAAGAGTTTATTATATTACTAAAATATGCTTTTTTAGGCGCAATACAAGGATTTACTGAACCAATTCCGATCTCATCAAGTGGTCATTTAGTATTGGTCCAAGAATTGTTTGGTATACATATACCTGGAAATGATTTTAGCTTTGAGATTTTAATGAATTTCGCATCATTATTAGCAGTCCTGCTTATTTACAGAACCGATTTAGTTCGCTTAGTTCTAAATGGCGGAAGCTACATCACAAAGCGGGAAAAAGAACATAAAGATGATTTTTTGTTCATTGTCTATTTAGTGATTGGTACGATTCCAGCTGGCGTAATTGGTATATTATTTGAAGACCAGATTTCAGAGCATTTTAGAGGGATAGCTCCAATCGGTGGAGCATTACTAGTGACAGGTTTCGCGCTATGGCTCATTCGAAATCTTAAAGGCAGAAAAAGCGATAAAAACCTTTCGTTCAAAGATGCAATAATTGTTGGTTTGGCACAAGCTGTGGCGTTAATCCCTGGGATTAGTCGATCTGGTGCTACAATTGTAGCTGCAATGGGCATCGGAATGAAGCGTGAAACAGCATTGCGTTTCTCATTTTTACTTTATATCCCAGTCAGTTTAGGTTCAATTATCCTTAAGATAGGTGATATTCAGTTTGGAGACCTTCTTATACCATATATAGTCGCATTTTTATTATCGCTTGTCTTATCATACTTTTCTCTTAAATGGTTTATGGGGATCATGGAGAGAGGAAATTTAAAATACTTTGCTTATTACTGTTTTGCTGTAGGGTTGTTTGTATTATTATTTTTATAAGAAGTTGTAGAGGAGAGGAAATAGGTGAGGACTATATTAAACAAAGTTGGAGCAATTTTTATTCCAGTCAGTGATATAGAAAAAGCACGTGAATGGTATTGTTCAATTTTAGAATTAGAGCCGACATATGAAATCATACAAGGTCATCTTTGCTGCATACCTCTAGATAATAATGGCTTAAACATCGTATTAGATAGTAAAATTTATACACCAGATTCATATGCCCGTACACCTATGTTTCATCTTAACACTGATGATATACATAAAGCCTTTCATTTTATGAAGGAAAAAGGTGTAGAGATTGTTACCGATATCGAGCATGGACATTTTTTCAACTTTAAGGACCCTGATGGAAACATGTTAATGATATGTAAAGTAGATTAATTGGTACTTTGCTGTGGGACTTTTAAACGTTATGAGTTAGGTTATAATTTGAGATAAAAATAGCAATTGAAAAATCAGTTGCTATTTTTTCTATTTAATCATCTGTTAAAAATAGGGTTTTTATTTAAATAGTAAAAATATTCATATATAATACATTGTAAAAAATCTTATATTCAAGAGACAATATCAGAAAGGGAAGAATAGAATGGAAAACTTTTATCTGTTTGTCCTTATGAGCATTTTTCTCATTATTTTACCTGGTCCCGATACTGCCATTGCTACAAAAAATACTCTTACTGTTGGAAGAAGTGGAGGTATTAAAACGGCGTTAGGTACTTGTTGTGCTATTCTCATCCATACTTCTGCTGCTGTATTTGGACTTTCAGCAATCATAGTTAAATCAGCATTATTATTTTCTGTCTTCAAATACGTCGGTGCTGTTTACTTAATTTATCTGGGTGTTAAAACATTTTGGTCTTTGAGGAAAAAAGAAGAAACAACAAGCATTGAAATGACCACAAAAAATCAGTTTGAAAACACCTCTTGTTTTAAACAAGGGTTTCTTACCAATATCCTAAATCCAAAAGTAGCTGTCTTTTTCTTAACCTTTCTACCTCAATTCGTGACCTCTGAAAGTAATACCTTTCTACCTTTTCTTATAATGGGTATTACGTATACTGTATTGACGGCCATCTGGTTTATACTGTATGTCTACTTAATCAATCAGATTAGTGCGTTTATGAAAAAACCTAAAACACGAAATATTATTGAAGGAATTACAGGTGGCATATTAATCGGTTTCGGCATAAAACTAGCCCTAGAAAAGTCACATAATTAGGTTAGGTGTATATAAAAATAGACCCTTGATATTCACAAATCGAAGGGTCTTATTTTTTTTGTTACACACTTACTTCACTCTTATCAGAAATAGGAAGTCTTGCCTTACGGAATCCATCAACTATATTAATAACACCAAACACTATAAACAAGGTGATTACACCACCGACAGTCCATTTTTCAAATGCTGCAAATTGTGATAGATAAGTTGTGAAGTCTTCATTGAACAACGCAGAATTCAGTAAAATAGCGATAAAAACACCAGTGCGCAGGAATTCTACAATTGCATTAAAAACTGCGATCTTAATGGTCCATTGCCCTTTAAGTAACATAAACAAATACAATGCTACTTCTATTACGATTACACCTATAACAAATGGTAGGTAGTTAAGTAGAACGTCTTGATTAAAAGCTGGAATTATAAACTCCAGACCTTCTCCGCCGCCTTCATATACACCAATAAGCTTATCAGAGTAAAAATAAAGTGTTGCCCAAATTGCTGTCCACATTAGTCCACCAAAAACATGCAACTTTGTAATTGCTTTTTTTACTGGGATATAAGGAATGTTTTTTAGTTCATCTGCTTTCCATTTACTTAGACTAGTTGTTAATGGTTCATTGTCTTTACCTTTATCTACTCGCTCAATAATCGCAAAGACAATGGTAAACCAGAAAAAGACTTGCATAGCAACTTCAATGATTCTCCATATTCCGATGCCAATAACTTCTAACACAATATTGATAATCGCACCATCACCAGTAAAGCCTATCAAATACTCGGCAATTACAGATATTAGCGATACAACAATTGAGATTGGCAAAATCAACTTTAATAGTGTTACATACACATCGAAATAACGTGGTCCAATTAGGTGCATGGGTGCGTCACGATAACCGCTCGCTAAAGCAACCGGATTTCCTAATTGGTTAAGAACTGTTTTCACATCTTCCTCATTATATTCATCTGGAAGCATATCTTCGATTGTTGATCGTAATTCAAGCGCGATGTCTTTGCGATTTTTCTCTGGAATCCTTTTTATGACCTCCTGAATATAAACGTCAATCAGATTCATCGTTTTCATCTCCTTTTAATAAATCATAGAGTTCTTTTGAATTCTTAATCCATTCCTCTTTTAACTGTGAAAAAACCTCTAACCCATACTTACTTAATTCATAATACTTGCGGGGCCTGCTTTCAGACGTATCCCAATAACTTGTTACTAGTTCTTGTTTTTCAAGACGTCGAAGCAATGGATAAAGAGTGCTCTGGTCAATTGCAATGTTTGATTGTTCCAATGATTGAACAAGCGAATAGCCATACTGTGGTGTTCGTAATTGGCTTAAAACAGCTAATGTTAAGGTACCTCTCCTAAGTTCCGTTGTTAATGATTGCAGCAAGTTACTCATTTGCCCACCTCAATTCTATATACTATATGTCATACACTATGCGGTTTATACTATGCATGATACAGTATTGTGGTTACAATAGCAACTGGAATTGAATAATATTAATGATTTTTAAAAATATTTAGATGGTCTTTACGTTTCTTAATAAATAGTAAACGGAGAGTTTATTGTAGGTAGTTGAAGCAAAGAGTATGCTTATTACAGGAGGTGTCCACATGGATAGTAAAAAAGTTGGACGGCTTATCTTTAGTCTTCGTAAAGAAAAAAACATGACACAAAAGGATATAGCAAATGCATTGCGTATTACAGTTCAAACTGTTTCAAAGTGGGAGAGAGGTATAGGGTGCCCAGACGTTTCGTTACTTGGAGATCTTGCTAACCTACTTGGTGTAAGTATAGAAAAAATATTAGCAGGAGATTTAAATGAGAATGTGGATAATGGAGGAAATATGAGAAAGATTAAATTTTATACTTGTCAAAACTGCGGAAATATTATTTACAGCACAGGTGATGGTGAAATTTCGTGTTGTGGTAGGAAACTAGAGAATTTGGTTGCGAAATCTGTAGATAATGAGCATCAAATAACAATTAATGAAATGGATAGTCAATATTTTGTAACCCTTCAACATGAGATGAGTAAGACTCACTATATTTCGTTTATCTCCTATGTAACGTATGATAGAGTACTTTTAATAAAAATGTATCCTGAACAAAATCCCGAAGTGCGGTTACCTAGAATGTCTCGAGGTAAGTTATATGTTTATTGTAATGTGGACGGGCTTTTCGTAAGAGATATAAAATAATAAAGCGGGGAGCTAGACTCCCCATTGCTACCTGAATGTTTTTATGTTGTTTCTTCCTCCATGTTTTGCTTGATATAATGATTGATCTGCTTCTTCTATTAATTCATCAAGATTTTTAGTTTGAGATTGGCCGCTAATCCCAATAGAGATTGTTAATGTACCGTTTGGCTGTGCTTCTTCGCCAAAGAAGCGATATTCTTCTACACTTTTTCTAAACTGCTCAGCCATTTCAATGGCTGTCGTTATGTTATTTGTAGGAAAACAAATGATGAATTCTTCTCCACCGTATCTTGCATAAATATCTTCACTTCGTACGTTTTTCTCCAAAAGCTGCCCAATAATTCGCAGCACACTATCTCCACCTGGATGGCCGTGTGTGTCATTATAATTTTTAAAATAATCCACATCAAACATGGCGACATAAAAGGGTTTTTCTTGAGAAGAAAATTCTCCGACTTTATTTCGGAAATGGCGTATGTTATATAAACTCGTCAATGTATCATGACGCGATTGAAATTCAAGCTCTTTTTTAGACAGCAAATTACGATTTGTGTCATTTTGTATTAAGCCAATACAAATTACTGCAACAATTTCAAAAGAAGTCATGATAAGCGCTGTATCCAGTGTAATTGGTGTAGACCAAAGCATGAGTACTAATCGTATTATCTGATAGATTAAAAATGCCTTCATCATTTGCTTAAAATAAATAATCGTGTATGGCGGATTATAAGAACTTTTTTTATGAAAGAAAGACCCAATAATATACGGAATAAAAATAGCTTGTATAATTCCTTGAGTTACGGTAGGTCCTCCTAATCCGTAGCGATACCAGGTTGGAAGAAGTAAAGCAATAATACCTAGTCTCCAACCCCCTAAATAAGCAATAAAAAAGATCGGGACTCCTCTAAGATCAACTCTCATTCCTTCAATACTTAAAGGATGATGCATAACCAATACACTTAAAAGGCTTATAGCAAGCGGAGCTAGCCACGTTATATAAGCCATTTTTTTTACCTTACCAATCAAAAATTCTTTCGTTTTTAAAGCGGCATACATAAAAGCAATAATCAGTGTCATGTTTTCCAAAAAGGTGTCAAGAATTAGATGCATCTTTGTTTTCTCCTATATAAATAATTCAACAATTTACTTTAGCAAGAAAGAGAAAACACAACAATGATTTTTTTCACTATTTGTCATAATGGTTTCAACAGAAGTTTCCACCTATATTGTTTTGCTTTCCTCCACACAATAATAGTGTCTCATTATTATTTGAAAAGGAGGCCCAACATATGAACTATATGCAATTGATTACGTCACTTCTTAGTGGTGGAAGAGGAAAAAAATTACTGAAAATGGTACAAAGAAGACGCAGCAACAATAACTGGATATGGATTTCATTACTCGGAGTTACCATTTTAGGGTTAGTAGGTGGTAGAAATAAGGTGCAAGATACATTCCAAAATGGTATGCAGCAGGCCAAAAACAGCTTTCAAGATAAACCACAAAGAAATCCATTTGAGGTGAATTTTAATTTAGCCACAGAAATAGCAAAAGAAATAAAACCAGACTTTGAACCACCCTCACAGAATGAATTAAATAGACAATAAATAATACGTATTAGGGCTCTCGGTTCCATTTCGAAAGCCTATTTTTTTGTATGTTATTATGGACTTTAGGAGGGGTGATTTTATGAAGTTTTATATTGCTTCAAGTTTGCAAAATAAGGAGCAGGTAACGTATGTAAGTGACAAATTAAAAAGGGAAGGCTATATACATACATATGATTGGACTAAAAATGAAAATGTGTCAACATTAGAAAAGCTACGAGAAATTGGTCGATTGGAAAAAGAAGCCGTTATCAATTCCGATATTGTTATTGTGTTATTACCAGGTGGAAAAGGAACCCATATTGAACTGGGAATTGCACTTGGTTTAGAAAAGAAAGTATATCTATATTCACCAACAGATGAAATAAATAATGTTGAGACGACAAGTACCTTTTACCATTTACCTCAAATAGAAAAGTGCGTTGGTTCGGTTGAAGAGTTGATTGAAAGAGTAGTTTCTGAAAGTAAATAAAACATATCTCACTTGTTATAGGAAACACTATCTGGTATAGATTTTGATTTCAGGAGGGTGCAATATGCCAGAGGAACATCAGAATATCAGGCTATCATCGAGTGAGGTCGCTGTTTTATGGGGTACTTATATAAATGATACGCTGGGAATATGTGCAATCACGTATTTTTTAGAGCATGTAGAGGATTCCGAAATTCGTTCAATACTGGAATATGCCCTAGATTTATCAAAAAAACATATTGATATACTTCGGGAACTTTTCGCTAAGGAAGATTTCCCTCTACCAGTGGGGTTTACAGAGCAAGACGTAAATCCTAAGGCGGCTAAGTTATTTTCTGATAGCTTCATTCTCTATTATATTCAGAACATGGGGGCAATGGGGATTAATAGCTATAGTGTTTCATTACCTAATTCAGCCCGAATGGATATTCGAGATTTCTTTACATCATGCTTAGGATCATCTTCTGAACTCTTTAACCGTGCAAGTAATTTATTGCAAGAAAGAGGTTTATTTATTCGTTCACCCATACTTCCATACCCCGAAAAAACAGAATTTATACATAAAAAACATTTCCTATCTGGCTGGTTAGGGGACCAACGACCTTTAACAACTACTGAAATTTCCTTTCTGTTTTTTAATTTGTACCGAAATACATTAGGATCAGCTATGTTAATGGGGTTTTCACAAGTTGCGGAATCGAAGGCAGTACGTAGGTATCTTGTAAGAGGATCAGAAATTGCAAACCATCATTGCACTGTGTTTAGCAAATTTCTTACTGAATCCAATATTATGTCACCCATGACCTGGGATATCTCACCGCTACTAACGAAGGAAGCTCCGTTTAGCGATAAATTGATGATGTTTCATACAGCTGCACTAAACAATGCAGGAGTTGGGTATTACGGATCTAGTATGGGAGGTTCTGCTCGAAAGGACTTATCAGTAGCATATGCACGTCTTTCTATTGAAGTAAGTGAGTTCGCAGCAGATGGAGCAAGATTAATGATTGATAATGGCTGGCTTGAAAAGCCTCCATCTGCACCAGACCGAAAAAAGTTAGCAAGAGGCTAGCATGAAAAATAGCGCTAATCATGGGATTTGCGCTATTTTTTTATGTAATTGATTGATTAGTGAACTTTATCTTACGGAGATTTTCCCCTTATTAATCACTCGGATTAATGCAATAGTACTCCTACATAAGAGAAACTTTACAAGTAAGCTGAAAAATGAATGGTACCAGGACCAGCCCTTTTTCCAACTTATAAGGTGTGTCTTTTTTGCTGCAATCGTTTCAATGATGGTCTGAGGAATGATAAAAGGAAATAGTTTTAAAAATAAACCAATTGGTTTACTGTTTAGCGTCCATTGATTGTAATATAGGAGCAATAAGGGATAATGAATATAATCAAAAGGAAGGTGTACTTTAACTTTGTTTTTAAAAGGTCTAATTTCGTATTTTAAATATCCCTTTTGAACAAGGTATTTATCTGAAAAGTAATTACCAATAAGACTAACAAGATATACAATTATCCAATCCTTAAAGGAACGTTTTACAATCGCAAACGGTAATAAAAGTAATCCAATTATGGTCGTTGTATATAAAAAGATAACAGATACTTTTCTTTTCTTGTTTCTCATTGGACACCTCATTTTTTAAACTATATTGTTAGAATATATCCTCACATGAATATTATGTATTAATTGGCGTATTGAAAAATGTAATAACATGGTTAGCATAGCAAAAATTAGATGTAACTCAAGCTTTCATTGATAAATATAAATATTTCCATACCCCATATCTTTTCTTGCGTAAGAATCGTTTATTAAGTAGAGACGTCTTGAAGGAGTGATTGTTTTGCAGAGCAAAGCCTGGAAAAAGCTCTTTTCAGAGCCTAGTGGAAAAAGAAGAGATGAACAATTTAAGGAGCTTTATCCGAGTCTTCAAAGATATTGTCAATTTATCTCACAAAATAAATGGGATGGAGAAGATCTAGTTCAGGAATCGTTACTTAAGGCCTGGAATCATTATCAAAACCATACGGAATTATCTCCAGCATTACTAAATACTATTGCTCGTAATGAATGGATTGATAATGTTCGTCGTCGAAGTAAGGAATTACTTGAAGAAGTACCGGACCATAGTTACAATGGGGCAAAGGAAATCGAGGATCGTTTTGAAGTTATTCAAGAGCTATTGGCAGTATTAACACCAAAGCAAACTATTATGTTCGTTTTAAAAGAGGGATTTCAATTTCAAAATACTGAAATTGCTGCGTTATTAAACACAACAGAAACTGCTGTAAAGGCGATCATTTATCGAGCAAAACAAAGCATTAAAAAGAATGATAAAAATGATAATAACCCTCTAATTGAACAGTATTGGAATTCTGAAGAGCGAGAGCAAATTGAAAAGTTACTTCAGAAAGCTTTTGCTAATCAAGATCCGTCTATATTAATTAAAAAGATTCCTACAATTAGATCTTTAACAAAAGAAACAAATCCTACTTGCTCTGTAAAAAAGTCACTTTTCTTCAAAGCTCCTTCAAGCACTGTCTCTATGGCTGCATAACGAATGCAGGATAGAAGGAGGAAATGAAATGAATATGATTCCGTATGTAATTGAACAATCAAGAAGTGGTGAGCGTTCCTATGATATTTATTCAAGGCTATTAAAAGATCGAATTATTATGATAGGTGATGAAATTAACGATAATGTTGCTAACAGTGTTGTTGCTCAGCTTTTATTTTTAACAGCTGATGATCCTGAGAAGGATATTTCGCTGTATATTAATAGTCCAGGTGGTTCGACTTCAGCAGGATTTGCAATTTTTGATACAATGCAATACATTAAGCCAGATGTAAGAACGATTTGTACAGGAATGGCCGCTTCATTCGGTGCCATGCTATTACTAGCAGGAACAAAAGGAAAACGATTAGCACTACCTAATAGCGAAATCATGATTCATCAGCCATTAGGAGGAGCGCGTGGGCAAGCAACGGAAATTGAAATTTCTGCAAAACGAATCCTAAAACTTCGAGAACATATAAATCAAATAATATCTGAACGCACTGGTCAACCGGTTGAGAAAGTAGCCAGGGATACAGACCGCGATTATTTTATGAGTGCCGAAGAAGCGAGAGAATATGGAATAATTGATGATATTGTCAGGTAAGTAAAAAGGGTAAATAGTAAGCTAAGCTGATAGTTTGATTTTTGTAATTAACCTTAAAGCAGTCTCTGTATAGGACTGCTTTATTATTTTACAAATGTTTTAGATAAGGTGAAGGTAAATATAGTACTTGAAATGGATATATATCTTAAAATTTTCTTATGAATTTTTAATTTTAGTATTTTAATTTATTGAAAAAAGGTTTTAATAAAGCTGTTTCCATTAAAATGTTACTAGTCTAGTATTTTAGGATCAAATAATTTTCTAGGAGTAAAATATGAGAAAACATAATTTGATACCAGTTTATATGATGGTCATTTTCATTCTTTTATCTGGCTGTACCTCCTCAACAAGTCCGGAACAAATTGAAACGAGCTCAACTCTGCATAATTACGATATCGAGATGATCTCCAAGGCTTTAGAAAAACATTCTGATTTTCCAATTTTAAATCCTGATGAAACTTTATAAGAAGAAATTGAAAGTGGAGAAAATAAAATAACAATTACCTACTCTTCAAATATAGAGGTAATTCCACATAGCACTATTACTAAACATAATGAAAATCTCGATGTGTGGGTAGAGGATTCAAATGCAGATTACTTTATAACTTTAGAAAAAGTTAGGGAACACAATGAAGTACAGGTGAAAAGCTACTGGAAGTATAGGTACCTACCAACTACAAATGAAGTAGAATTGTACAAAAGTGAAGATAATGAACATTAAAATCAATATTCTTTGAAAACTTGAAAATCTCTGAGGATCCTAAAAAAAGGAAACCTTCCTTACTTCTATTCGTATTTATTGTAAAAGGAACTCTTTTATGGGAAGGAAGGAGACCTTAATGAAACAACTATTTATGAAGCTAGCTATTATTATAGGCATTTATGTGTTGTTAATTCTTGTAAGTAGTCTATTGTTTCCTAATTTAAGTGACACTGTAGGAAGGATCGTTTCTGGGATATCCCTGGTAGTAAGTTTGGCAATTTCAACGTTAATTGTGAAGGAAAAAAATAAAAATTTACATGAATAAGAGTACAAAGGGATCGTCTTTGTACTCTCTAGTCTTTCTAGGATGAAAGGCTATTTTTCCTAATTTTCCAGCCGACATTTATGATTGCAAATAACCATAATAGCCCCAGTATGACATAAGTGTACAGAGAAACTAGTTGCGATGCATCTACTACTCCTAATAACGTTCTACAATTCGTAATAATAATGATTCCACCTACAAGGGTACCTAGCAGGTTCGTTGGTATGATTTTTACTAACCAGGCAGCAATTGGCGCTGCAATAATTCCTCCTATCATTAAAGCGAGTACCCATTGAAGATTAATATTTGACCAGCCCAATGTTAAAAGAAAACCAAGTGTAGATGAAACAGCAATAGCAAATTCGCTTGTATCAACTGAACCAATTACCTTGCGGGGTTCCATTTTATTACCTGTAATTAGAACTGGTGTAGCAATTGGCCCCCATCCTCCACCGCCTGTTGCGTCAAAGAATCCTGCAATGAAACCTAGTGGAATAAACTGTTTCCTTGTCATCGGCTTATTAGCGAACTTTTCATGGGGGTTGTATTTGAAGAGAAAACGGTAGATAACAAAAATACCTAAAATTAATAAAAATATAGATACATAAGGCTTTATGATATCACCAGGTATACTTCCAAGAAAACAAGCTCCAATAAAGGCACCGATTGAACCGGGAATGATTAACTTATATACGACCTGCTTGTCAACATTTCCGAATTTTATATGAGAAATACCAGATGCTGCAGTTGTAACGACTTCTGCCATGTTAACTGATGCAGATGCAACAGCGGGAGCAATTCCGAACATGAGTAGCAAGGAAGTAGAAGTCACTCCGTAGGCCATCCCTAATGAACCGTCAACAAGTTGAGCTGCTAAACCTATAAAGGCAAGAATTATTAATCTTCTCATTTTATCTCTCCTTTTTTCAACAAACCTTGAATAGACTAGGAATGTAACGAAAATGTTGATTGTTGACTAATCTAATCAAGTTTCTAACCTAAAATATGAACAATGCCTTTAGTGGGTTCTTTATCTAATAAAATTTAGGCATATGTCTATCTGTTGAAAGGAGCTGCGTGATGAAGGTTTCTAGTCGTGGTGAGTACGCATTACGAGCACTAATTTGTTTAGGTGGGGCCAAACAGGGCCTGAAAAATATTGAAGAAATAGCCGATACGACACTAGTACCAGTAAATTACTTAGAACAGATTCTTTTACAGTTAAAAAGAAATGGCTACGTTCAGAGTAAAAGAGGGGTAAATGGAGGGTACAAATTAAGTAGGGACCCCAGTGAAATTTTTATTGGAGATGTGATTCGGAATTTAGAAGGACCACTTGCCCCAATGGGGTGTGTAAGTGTTACTTCATATGAAAGTTGCCCTTTAGAGGTTGGTTGTATGTTAAAACCATTGTGGGCGATGGTTAGAGATACTGTGGCAGAGTTACTAGATAATACAACTCTAGCTGATATCCTTAGTGGTAATGTTGGAAAATGACAGATAGTAGATAATTTAGTGATTAATTTTTAATGATGATATCTTTAGGTGTATTAATTCGAGAAGGATTAATGCATTTTTTATTGAACAATATACAGGAAGGAAGTTTTAAAAGGTTTTTTAACATTAATGGTATGTGTCTTATTTTACTTTGGTTTTGGAACTTTATTTAGTAGTGAAAATGATGTCTTTACTGTAATTCATATGTTTGGAGCTACTATTATTTTGTTTTTAGCATTTATTATTTCTTTGTTGTTTTATGGTATTGATCTTATTAGAAAGAAATGATTTTAAGTGGAGGATAAGGATGGATAGATTACTGTTTGCTTTTGGACTCCTTTTATTTGCAGGTAGCTTTATATTTTTTATAATGAACTTTTTTTCGGATTTTGACGGAATTGCCCTTGTTTTCACTCTTTTTGGCATGTTAAATGCTGGTATAGCAATGGGAGTTGCTGAAATACTCAGTAGGTTAAATACCAAAACCAATAGCTGAGTTATTCCGTGGATTTTTAAAAGTGGTAGAAAAAAATTTATCACGGACATGAATTTGCTATTAAAGCGTACAGAGTTTACCATGATGAAATAAAGAGATTTCTTAACTGAAAGAGAGATGTTTAATATGGATACTCAAATAACTACGAAATTTAAAATAACGAAGCCTACTAATGAGGTATTTGAAGCAATTGTTGATCCAGAGAGGATAGGGAACTTTTGGTTTTCATCTAGCTCTGAGCGATGGGAACAAGGCAAGTCAATTACACTTAAATATGAAGAATACAATGCAGAAGGGGTAATAAATGTTCTAGAAATAGATCCAAATAAGAAAATTGTATTTTCATGGGGAGAAGAATCTGGGGAAGATACACTAGTAACAATTATTCTTAAAGAATTGGACATTAGTACTACAATTATTGAAATAACTGAATCAGGTTTTAGAGAAAATGACCCTGAGTTATTTCAAAAGTTGATTGGTCAAAAGGAAGGCTGGGTATATATGTTATCCTGTTTAAAGGGATATTTAGAATTTGGTGTTAAGGAAATGAGGGCTTCCTTAATACATTAGTAGAAATTTCAGGATTAGACTTAGTGAAATAAATAAAAAATGACACCATACTGGCATCATTTTATAAAAGATCCAAATTATTTAATATACATGGGTATGCGATTCTCAAATGAGGTCGCCTTTTTTTTAAAAAGATATTCTAGTTATCAAGAAGTCTTTAATAGATTTTCCATTTCTTCTTCGGTTACGAACTTCCATTTAATATCGTTATATACTTCTTTATCAAATGATTCAACGAGCTTATCAATTTCGACGTAGGTCAGCTTCAATTTTTGTTCTTTCATGTAGTTCTCACCATGCCTTTCACTAACATATTTCGTTATCATTTGTGACTTTGTGAGGGTTTGATAGGCTACTACTTTCGTACTAAATTTGAAGATCTAAACAAAAATAATAGGGGGAATGTGGATATGAGACAAATAATTGCAATGGGTGGCGGAGGATTTTCAATGGAGCCTGAAAATCTTTTGTTGGATCAATACATACTATCTCAGGTTAAAAAAGAAGTACCAAAGGTTTGTTTTGTAGCAACGGCAAGCGGGGACCAATCCGGTTACATTGAAAGATTTTACAATGCCTTCAAGTCGCTACCTTGTGAACCTACTCATCTATCCTTGTTTGAACCAGAATTTGAAAACTTAGAAGAGTTTGTCCTTGAGCAGGATATCATATATGTGGGTGGAGGTAACACTCGAAATTTGCTTCTTTTATGGAAGGAATGGGGGTTAGACCTTGTCTTGAAAAAAGCGTATGAAAAAGGGGTAATCCTAGCAGGTCTAAGTGCGGGTTCAATCTGTTGGTTTGAAGAGGGATTAACAGATCCGTTAAATGCTCCTTTATATAAATTGGATTGCTTAGGCTTCCTGAAGGGGAGTAATTGTCCACATTATGATGGAGAGAATAAAAGGAGGCCAGCGTATCACCAATTAATTGCAAAAGGGGAAATAAAAGAAGGGTATGGAGTAGACGATGGTGTAGCTCTCCATTTTAAAAATGAAGGTTTATCTTGTGTTGTTAGCTCCAGGGTTGAAGCGAAAGCGTATTTCGTTAAAGAAGTTGATGGTAGAGCAATAGAGACAGAGATTGATAGCGTTTATTTAGGGGATAAAAAGTAAAACTGCAGCTCCGTGTGGAGGTGCAGTTTTTATATTCTTATAAAATAGCATGGGGACCTTTATAGGTATGCAATTTCCGCAGAAGTACTAGAAAAACAATTTCTAACACAATCCTCACAGGAAGTGTGAATAGTAGAATACCCAATGTCAAATCACTTGGAAGGTTTATAAGGAATGTGTTAGCAAATGTGAAGATAAGCATGAAAGAGATATAAACGGTAAAGGTTCCAGTACTTCTTTTTATTAATGCTTCATCACAAAACGAAATAGCTACTTTCACGATTAGTTTAAAAATGAAAAACATTAAAGTTAAATGTAAAATTTCAATTGTTATAGTGTAGATAAACCAAGGAGAAATACCTTGTATTTGACTCATTTCATTTAACCCAATATCTTGTTGATAAAATACAATAGGAATACTCAAAGTGGTTAATGCCATCGCAAGTATTTTTACCTTTTTGGCGGGACATCCTTCTGTGAGGACACCTCGTATTCCCGAATAAATCAAATAATAACCAACGGGATCCGGAAATACATCAATAAAAACAATACGTACATCTAAGAGCAGGATGATAAATCCCCAGAAAAACCGATTAAAATTTATATTCAATGGACGTCACCACTTTTTTTAGACTCAATTAAATTGGTAATCTTTTGTTGAGTTAACCCGGGATGATCAATAATGGGCATTTCATTTATAAACGTTTCTCCTGAATCAGTTTTTCCAACCATTTTTATGCTGAATTGATAGTAACTAGCCCGTTCTGAATCAAATTGCATAAATAGGCGGATCCACTCATCCTTATCCATAGAAAGTGGCAATAAATCCTCAACAGGTTTGCCTGGAAGGTCTTTCCACTCCTTATTCCAATCATCATGATACCATGACGGAAAATCTCCATTTGAACGAAGTGTCTCTAGTTCGGATAGTCGTTCTTGTTCACGGTCAATTTTAAGTAATACGTCTTGTGATAATTCTTCAAAAGGAACTTCAATTTTATTAATAGTGATAGGTTGTGTGGTAAGTAGGGTTTGCTGACTTAGATGATCACTATCACTTCCACTCATACGTGTTTCAAAAACGATAGGTGTTGACTCCGTTTTTTTCATAATAACTTGGCCAATGTCTGCATGAACGGTTTTGCCATCTGAAAAATGGACATCCATTCCAGAGAATTTCCATAATTCGTCTCCTGGTAAGATCGGAAATGTAAGAAGGACAGATTTTAAATAATGATGAGTAAATTCTTGCTCAAACTGTGGTGTGTTTGCATCTGTATCCCACATGTTAAAAGCATCAGGTTCAGGATAAACAACTTCTCCATTAATATTGACGTAAGATACAGTTGATGAATCGGACTTGTTTGTAATGTAGTAGAAAGGCAAATGTATTTCATCTTCTTCATTAATGCTAGTTTCATAGTAATGCTCTAAAAATAATGGTGTATCAAGCTGTTTGGACTGAAAAAATATATAGTTACCAATCCAACTCAGAATGATAATTGATATACCAATCCAGAATATACTTCCTCTCAAATAAATTCCTCCAATTTAATGACATAAGTCATTCTATTTTACCATTTCTAATGGAAGTTTTTTCATATACTTCAAGATTATCACCAATTTGAAGTAGTCAATTTAATAAAATGGTAGGTGAACTAAAAACTAAATTATCTGATATATTTCTGGGAATAAATAAAGATTTAAAAATTCGAGTAAAATTGCTACAATCTGATTAAAGATATTTTTACTAAAAAAGGGGAAATACATTGTGGCTATTGCAAGAGACTTTTTTATAGCTTTATCTAAAAACCAGCTATTAAATGCTGGTGCGAAAAAATGGGGATTAAAGCTAGGTGCTGCAAAGGTTGTTGCGGGTACTGAAGTTAACGGAATGATTGAATCTGTCAAAAAGCTAAATGCGCTTGGTATTCGTGCAACAATAGATAATCTAGGAGAATTTGTGTTTAGTAGAGAGGAAGCAACTGAAGCAAAGGAAAACATCTTGGAAACGCTTAATGCAATTAAAGAAGCAAATGTTGATGCTCACCTTTCAGTAAAACTTACTCAAATTGGTTTAGATATTAGCTATGATTTTTGTTTAGCCAATATGCAAGAGATTATGTCACTTGCAAAGGAATTAGATATCTTTGTAAACATTGATATGGAAGATTACAGTCATGCTCAAATGACATTCGATCTTCTAGATGATTTACTAAAAGACTATGACAATGTCGGTACTGTTATTCAGGCATATTTGTTCCGCTCTGAAATGGATATCGAACGTTACAAAAATGTGCGTCTACGTCTTGTAAAAGGTGCTTATAAAGAAAACGAAGAAGTATCTCTTCAGAAAAAAGAAGACATTGATGCAAACTATATTAAACTAATTAAAACACGTCTACACCATCCAGGCTTTACATCAATTGCAACACATGACCATAACATTATCAACGAAATCAAACAATACGTAAAAGATAACAATATCTCTAACGATAAATTTGAATTCCAAATGCTATATGGATTCCGTTCTGAAATGCAAAAGGAACTTGTCGACGAAGGCTACGGCTTCTGTACTTATGTTCCATTCGGAAAAGACTGGTACGGCTACTTCATGAGAAGACTAGCTGAACGCCCACAAAACCTAAACTTAGTTTGGAAGAGTCTATTCTCAAAATAAATAAAAAATGGGTCAAGGGGACAGGTCCCTTGACCCATTTTTTATTTGTGGTGGGGCAGTGGAGCTATGTCCCAAACTAGTTCGATTTCAACACCTGCATTTTTTAGTAGGTTGTATAGGGGGCAGCGTTTGAGTACGATTTCTTTTAGTTCTTCTAGTTTCTCTGGTGTTTCATCAGTTTCAAAGACGATTTCGTTTATGACAGATTGGTAGTAGGGTGAAACATCTGCAGTACCCAATAGTCCACGCCGATCTACAACGGCAAGGCTTTTTATGTCAATATTTTCAAAGTGAAAATTTATTTCTCTTGCAACTAAATCGATTACCACAAAGATACATCCGTTGAATGCACCCAATACATATTCCAATGGTGTAGGAGCTTCATTGTCGCCGCCAATCTTTGTAGGTTCATCAATTAAAAATTGAAAGCCTCTCACGAACTGTTCTGTTTGAACGTTCTTTTTCCACACTGTTGTTACATCAATTTTTCGTAAATCGGTTGTAATACCCAAGTCTACCAGCCTCCTATATTATTTTTCTAACATGTCTTGTAACCGTTGTTTTCTCTTTTATAAAACTAATACAACTGATAAAAAATCCTGACACAATAAGCATTAAGATAATTCCTGTAATCCCATTTTGATGTAGGAATGAGAAAGTTGAGACTAGAAAACCAATTAAAGTGCATGAAAGGAGAAATGAGTAGAATCCCAGACTTTTAAATGATCCATTCCATTCCCACTTACTAGCGGTATCAAGTAAACTAGCAATTATTATCGTAATGATATTAACAATCATGCCGATCCAAACCGGATGGATGTTTAAATAAAAGTCGTTTACTGCCCAGCCACTAAGGTGATACCAAAGTAAACCGGATAATGAACCTGTAAAAAGTGAAATAAGGGCTGCTCGTTTTGTTACAACTGGCCAGAATAATGCAGCTACTACTGGTGCAAAAGTTGCCGAGTTTCTAGTAACCCATGCAAGTACATTCCACCAGGCGGACTGCTCTGACCGTAAAAGGGCAAAACCGACCATTAAAAGAGTTAATAGCACTAAAGACCATTTTGTATAGCGAATTAATTGCGCTTCCGTTGCTTTTTGATTTATGGCACTTCCAACATCGCGGCCTAAACTTGTAGCACCAGAAAATTGGCAAGGTGCACCCCAGCTTAGCGCGGCTGCCCAAAAGCCTAAGAAGAACAGTCCGACAAGAGGGGCTGGAAGAGTTTCCATTAGATACATTGGAACTGCTACTAGTCCACGGCCTTCATTTGGGACAACCTGTGCAGCAGCTAATCCGAAAAGCACAGCACCAATTATTAATGGAATACCAAGTAACGCAGCATAAAGCAATCCGTTGCGTCCTTGCTTCGGTGTTTTACAGGACAAAGCCATTTGAAACGCAGCTTGAGCTAGAATTACGTTAAAAAGGAAAGTACCAAACCAGGCTAAAATTGTTTGGATCCCTGCACCATCAAGGGAGGCGTATTGTGGTTTTTCTTCAAAGAGTGTCTTAAGTCCATCAATTCCAGGATTAAGGAAAAAGGCATATGTACCGATTCCCAGCATGATGAAAAAGACAATTACATTACTTAACTGTGTAATTCCGATTGCCCACATACCGCCGAACTGAAGATATACAAGGAGTAATAGGGCAGTTAATGCAACGGACCAAATTAGAGATATTCCTGTAAAAACAGAGAGGGCGGATGCAAAAGCTAGTGCTGTAGCGACAGACCACATCGGGAATGTAAAGGCAGTGATGGCACCAGCAACACCTCGAACTTTTTCACCATAACGGTCACCTAAAAGCCCAGATATGGTAACCAATGCTTTTTTACGAAAAGGGGCGATTAACACAAGTGCAATAATTAAAACATGTATCGTTTCCGCTACACCATACCAAATCGCAGAAATACCAGTAAGATAGCTAAGCTCTAAAATTGCGATATAAGAAGAACCTGAAAATAAACCTGTAATACAAACAGTGACTAATAATGTATTAAACCCACGACCTCCAACGAAAAATCCACTTCCATCAACTGCCTTCCGTTTTGCTATCTGACTTATAAAGATAAGATAAAACGTGTAAACCAAAGCAAACCCAATAAACCAATACCCAACACTTGTCATAATACCGCCTCCTAAATTTTATAGCATATATGAATAATCAAAACTAAACTCATGTGTTTAGTTGGATTAAAACAAGTGAGAGGCCATAAAAAAACCTCTCCCAAGAGGAAGAGGTACTATTATCTCTTCCTCATCTTTCAGACAATAAGTCTGTTGGACGTAGCACCTTTTTATTTTCCGTAGAAAATAAGAGGTTGCTGCAGGATCACCGGACCAATTTCCTCCCCTGGCTCTTGATAAGGATATACCGTATAAAATTAATACTAAATTTACAACGTGTTATTTGAAAAGTCAAACAATTTTTAAGAAATCTTTCTAAAGACCTAGGTGGTACGGAGGGACAGGTTCAGTCCCAAAATAAGCACAATTTGGATCTTGCGCTTAACTAGTGTTCTTAAATGGACTAGTAGGTTTTTGAACTACTATTGGTTGCAATACACGAAGGGGAGTAGTTAGTTTATTGGAGTTAAGAATTGCCAACTGGAGAAGCAATCATATCAGTTGGTCACTCATAGGGCAAATGAATTACTAACTGCTAAAGCATATTTATTAGTTAATTACTCATAGAGCAAGTAATTGCCGAATCCCAAATATCGGGAAAAATTTTTAAAGAATATGTGGACTTTTTTGGTGAGTTTCGGATATACTATAATTAACAATTAACATTTTGTTAATAGTAACATATACTAATTTCAAAAGGGGAAACACAATGTCGAACGAAGAAGCATTGAACCAATATGATGTAAAGAAATATCGCACGCCTGATGGATATACATCTGATATTGCTGTTTTCACTATTGTCTCAGAAAAAGCTGAGGTTTACAAACCACCGAAAATGACAATGAAGCTGATGCTTATACAACGCTCAATGACAAATGCAGAAGGAAAACCAAACATTGAAGCAGGGAAGTGGGCATTACCTGGCGGTTTTGTACAAGAAGATGAAACAGCTTTTGAAGCAGCAAAACGCGAGCTCGAAGAAGAGACGGGTGTTGGTGGGATTCATATTAAACACTTTGGAGTCTATGATAAGCCTGGTAGAGATCCAAGAGGCTGGATTATCACAAACGCCCATTATGCGATTGTCCCAGAGCATAGTTTATCCAAACGAAAAGCAAATGACGATGCAGCAGATGTGAAATTATTTGCACTAGATGAGGTTCTGTCATTGGAGCTTGCATTCGATCATGTTGAGATTATTAAAGATGCGATTGCGATGATTACCAATGACCTACTGCAAACAACAGTGGCAAAAAGATTTTTACCGACACAATTTACGTACTCTGAACTACAAGCGGTATTACTAACTGTGACTGATGATCCTGCAATAGCAAGTGAGCAAAGTTTTGCTAGAAAAATAAAAACTCTGCCATTTATCAAGCTTGTTCCAGGGAAAAAGACACAGCGTACATCCAAAGCACCAACACAGCTTTATGAATTTATTGATATGGATGTAGTTAAACCAATATATACAGCTAGATACTAATTTTTTGAAACGTACATTTAACAATATGTTAATTATTAATGTTTACTAAGATTAGGAGGAATACTAATGAAAAAGGCATTGATAAATATTGATTATACAAATGATTTTGTTGCATCAGATGGTGCGTTAACCTGTGGCGAACCGGGTCAGCAGATTGAAAATGAGATTGTGAGTATTACAGAAGAATTTATCTCTAACAACGATTATGTAGTCTTTGCAATTGACCTTCATAAAGAAGGTGATCACCGACACCCTGAAACGAAATTATTTCCCCCCCATAATATTGAGGATACATCAGGGAGATTGTTGTATGGGAAACTGCAAGGGGTATTCAATGATCAACAAGCAAATCCAAATGTATATTGGATGGATAAAACAAGATATTCAGCATTCGCTGGAACAGACCTTGAGCTAAAACTACGTGAACGTGGAATTACAGAAGTACATCTTGTAGGCGTATGTACCGACATTTGTGTGCTTCACACTGCTGTTGATGCCTACAACAGAGGCTTCAAAATTGTGGTGCATTCGAAAGCAGTAGCAAGCTTTAATCAAACTGGCCATGAATGGGCGTTAGGACACTTTAAAAGCTCAATCGGCGCAGAAGTATTATAGAAAGTGGGTCAGAGGGACAGGTCCCTTGTCCCACCTAAGAATGAAAACAGGGACAGGGAACCTGTCCCTGTGTCCCAAATTGGAGGTTATTATAATGAGTCAGTATAGAGATGATAGTTTGGCGTTACACACGGATTTGTATCAGATTAATATGTCTGAGACATATTGGAGGGAAGGGGTTCATAATCGTAGAGCGGTTTTTGAGGTGAATTTTCGTAAGCTTCCTTTTGGTAATGGATATGCGGTTTATGCAGGGCTTGAGAGAATCATTGATTTTTTAAAGAATTTTAAGTTCACGGAAAGTGATATCGAGTATTTGCGTGAAGAAGGTTACCAGGACGATTTCCTAGAGTATCTAAAAGAACTTCGTTTTACAGGGACAGTTCGTTCCATGAGAGAAGGAGAACTTGTTTTTGCGAATGAACCATTGATTAGAATTGAAGGACCTATCGTAGAGGTTCAGCTTGTGGAGACACCTATTTTAAATATCATTAACTATCAAACATTAATTGCGACAAAGGCATCTCGTATTAAACAGGTTGTTGGGGATGAGGTGGCAATGGAGTTTGGTACGCGTCGTGCACAAGAAATGGATGCTGCGATTTGGGGGACAAGAGCCGCTTATATAGGTGGCTTTGATGCGACATCAAATGTAAGAGCGGGAAAATTATTTGGTATTCCAATCGCGGGTACACATGCGCACTCAATGGTTCAAGCGTATCGTGATGAATATGCCGCTTTTAAAAAATACGCAGCAACACATAAGGATTGTGTGTTTCTAGTAGATACCTATGACACATTGAAGTCAGGTGTACCAAATGCAATCCGGGTTGCAAATGAGGAAGGAGATCGTATCAATTTTAAAGGAATCCGTTTAGATAGTGGAGATTTGGCGTATCTATCTAAAAAAGCTAGAAAAATGTTAGATGACGCTGGATATAAAGATACGAAAATTGTAGCTTCAAACGATCTCGATGAACATACGATTATCAACTTAAAAGCTCAGGGAGCAAAAATTGATACTTGGGGAGTTGGTACAAAGCTAATTACAGCTTATGATCAGCCTGCATTAGGTGCTGTATACAAGCTAGTATCAATTGAAGACAAAGATGGAAACATGGTTGATACGATTAAAATCAGTGGTAACCCTGAAAAAGTATCAACACCGGGATTAAAACGAGTGTATCGAATTATTAACAAAGCAAATCAAAAATCTGAAGGGGATTATATCACCCTTGAGCACGAAGATCCACAAAGTGAAAAACGCTTAAAAATGTTCCATCCGGTTCATACTTTCGTGAGTAAGTTTGTAACAAATTTTGAAGCAAGAGAGTTACAGCATACAATCTTTGAAAAAGGTGAACTTGTTTATGAGGTCCCTACTCTTCAGGAGATCCGAGAGTTTGTACAAGAAAACTTAACTCTACTGTGGGATGAATATAAGCGTCCGGCAATGCCAGAAGAATATCCTGTTGACCTTAGTCAAGCGTGCTGGGATAACAAGATGAAGCGAATTGAAGAAGTAAAAGTAAACATTGAAGAAATGATTTCAAATATAGACGTAAAGTAAGACGGGGATGTTTTTAACGGGGGAGATGCACATGGCGAAAATCGGTATTTACGGGTCTTCATTTGATCCAATAACAAATGTTCATTTATGGACAGCGAGTACAGTTGCTCATCGTTGTAAGCTAGATAAAATTATCTTTCTACCATGCTCTAGTAAACGCAAAGATAAAAAAATGAAGATAGAAGACAAACACAGACTGAAAATGGTAGAACTTGCAATCGAGGATAATGAAAAGTTTATCGTGGATGACTACGAAATGAATCAAGATGCCTGGAAAATTAGTACGTATGAAACCTTAAAGCATTTTAAAAAGGTCTTTTCAAATGATGACATTTATTTCATTATGGGAGCAGATTTACTTGTTGATATAGGAGAAGGCAGATGGGACCACGCAGAGGCCCTCGTCCGAGAAAATAAGTTCATTGTAATGGCACGTGAAGGTTTTAATATGTTACAGGCGATTAGTAAATCACCACTTTTGCGTAACAATGATGATGGATCTACATTTCATTTATTAGACAAGGGACTCGCCATGGAAATTAGCTCAACCTACATTCGTGAAGAACTCGCTTTAGGCGGAGAACCTCGTTACTTATTGCCTGAGGCTTGTTATCGCTATATAAAAGAGCATTTATTGTACAAATAGGAGGAAATCTAGTATGAGTATGCAGGAGCAAATCATTAAAGCATTAAACGTTAAACCTGTTATTGACCCCAAAGAAGAAATTAAAATGCGAGTTAGCTTTTTAAAAGAATATATACTAAAAAGTAAGGCAAAGGGCTTTGTTCTTGGTATAAGTGGTGGTCAAGATTCAACATTGGCAGGTAAACTTGCACAACTAGCAGTGGAGGAACTTCGTTCAGAAGGGCATGATGCAACATTCACGGCTGTTCGTTTGCCTTATAACATACAACAAGATGAAGACGATGCTCAAGCAGCATTAGCATTCATTAAACCAGATAAATCCATCACATTTGATATATCGGAAACAGTAGATGCATTCGTTTCGAACTATAAAAATGTCACTTCTGAAAATATAAGTGATTTCAATAAGGGGAACGTGAAAGCGAGAGTCCGTATGATTACGCAATACGCAATCGGTGGAGAGAACGGTTTGCTTGTAATTGGAACTGATCATGCAGCAGAAGCGGTAACTGGCTTTTTCACAAAATATGGTGATGGTGGAGCAGATGTGCTACCTTTAACCGGATTAAGTAAACGTCAAGGACGTGCTCTTCTAAAGGAACTGGGTGCAGAAGAACGCCTCTATTTAAAAGTACCAACTGCAGATTTATTGGACAATAAACCTCAACAAGCAGACGAAACAGAACTGGGTATTTCATATGACACACTAGATGACTACCTAGAAGGAAAAAAAGTACCAAAAGAAGTCGCAGAAAAAATTGAAGCACGTTACACCGTATCTGAACATAAAAGACACGAACCAGCATCCATGTTTGACACATGGTGGAAATAAACCAGGAGGACGATCCTCCTGGTTTATTTTTTGGCAGATAGGAAAGCATAAAATTCTTTCCTATCTGCATAAGTGCAACTACGCCTCTGCTGTCGCCTAAAGGCTAGGCAATCGCCGAGTTTTCTAAGGATAAGGGGACAGGTCCATTGTCCCATTTTCAGGTAAGAGTATAGAATAAAGCTGGATGTCATTATATAGTAAAAGAATACCAATTATCGGTACCGTATTAAAAGGCAATAGGGGGATAAGCATGCAAGAATTCATTGAA
The DNA here is from genome assembly GCF_047246645.1 of Ferdinandcohnia jepli. Classification (NCBI taxonomy): domain Bacteria; kingdom Bacillati; phylum Bacillota; class Bacilli; order Caryophanales; family Bacillaceae; genus Ferdinandcohnia; species Ferdinandcohnia jepli. The sequence continues at coordinate 91,597 of NZ_JBFOKR010000015.1, read as the reverse complement.
TCATTTTTGTTCATCATGATGGTAATAAGTCCTGCAGTAGTCGGGATACCATTACAAGTAATGATGACAAGAAAAAAAGAAAAACTAACGTGGTTTTACCTTGTGAATTGTATTATTGCGTCTGGGGTACAGCTGATTTTTGTAGTAAGTTATACCTTTTATGTAGCAAATTTAGATTCACAACGTGCCCAAGCAATAGGCTGGTTATTAGTTATTTATGTCTTTATCTGTATTTTCCTAGTAGGAATTAACTCCCTTATCATTCTTCTTGCTCACTTTATAACAAAATGGGTAATGAAGAGGAAAGGTAATAAAATAGTGGAGGTATAAGTGGAGAGTGAGTGGAAGTAATATAGCCATTTTATTCTAAGCATTCATCCAGTTTGGACCTGACCAAATAAAGAGGAAGTCAATTCCGGAGAACTGACTTCCTGTGTTTAAAAAATTAATATAACCTCTTAAACCCTTCAAAATGCTTTTTCCAATAAGAGTCGTTTACGTTAGAAATGATCACGCCTTTATCTGAAGCATGTACAAATTCATTGTTGCCAAGATAAATCCCCACATGAGAGATACCCGGCTTATAGGTTCCTTGAAAGAACACTAAGTCTCCAATTTTAGGTGCATCTACATAATAGGAACGCATATGGTAGCCTTCGCTTGAATAGCGATTAATTTGTAATCCTGCTTCTTTATATGCATAGAAAATGAACCCACTGCAGTCAAAACCGTTAGGTGTAGACCCACCCCATGCGTAGACTGCTCCCAATTGGCTTTTTGCTATAGTAATTAGCTGATCTACGTTATAGCTAACTTCAGTTGAAGGAGATTCATCTTTTGGAGTTTCTACTTTAGCGCCTACTCCAATAGTTAACTTTTGGCCAATATAAATCATATCTGATTTCAGGTTATTCCAGATTTTAAGGTTGGTAACTGTCACTTTATATTCTGTTGCAATTCTAGACAAAGTGTCTCCTGACTTAACTGTATAGACAGTAGATGACTGTACCGGTTCTTCCTTAGGTTTCTCAGTTTTTGGGGTTGTTGAGTTATTTGGTTTCTCAGATGATGTAGGATTACTTACCACGAACACATTACCAGGGTAAATTAGTGTTGAAGTTAAGTTATTCCACTTCATTAATTGAGTAAGTGAAACCTTATGCTTTGATGCAATACCACTTAATGTATCACCAGATTTTACGGTGTATGTAGTTGCCTTTGAAGTATTGTTTTCTTGATTTTCTTTTTCTTTCACAGGTGACGGGTTGTTACTCGTTGGATTACTGGTGGAATTTACTTCTGTCTTAAGAACTTGATTAGGGAAAATAAGATCAGTGGTTAAATTGTTTAAGGATTTCAATTGTGAAACAGAAATATCGTGCTTTTGAGCAATCTTCCAAAGAGAATCACCATTCTGAACTTTGTACGTGCTTGCTGCCTCAGTCTCTTCTGCACCGAAAAATGCAGAGGCTATGAACGCAGTCGCAGTCACCGACAGATAAACTTTCTTATTACTCACCATTCGACCTCCTCGAAAAACTAGTAAACTAATAATAATTATACAATATGATTGTCTAGATTTGTAGATTAATGTGGAAATAGAGGAATAGTTATCCAATTAGGAAGGAATGTAAGGTGTAAAAGTGTCAAAAACTGGTGAGTGTTGGTATGAGGAAACATACAAGCGAATTCGAGGATTCATTAAAGAGGATTTGGAATTCACACATCTGAAAATTATGTGGAACTAGAGCAAAAGGATGTTGTTATTAAATTTTTTCTCATTTTTGATGTATATTAAAAAAAATGTGGGACAAGGTTCCTGTCCGACTCCACCAAATTAGTGTGTAGAAGTTTTTGTACTTTTTAACATGCTCAGATATGTTAACTAACTGTGGAAGTCGATAAGGTATGTATTTCTAACACCTTTACGCCCCGATATGGTTCACACAAGTGGAGTACGTTGTAACGCAATCGCTCCAGGTGGAGTTGAAACAAACATTAGCTCTTCTATGACAGGTGTTAACCATTTTGGAATGGGACGTATTCAACAAGGTCTAGCAATCAATCCATGTATCGAAAAAACCGGAAGAAATCGCAAACATTGCTCTATTCCTAGCTACTGATGAATCAAGCTTTGTGAGTGGAACCGTTATTCCTGGTGATGCAGGTTGGACTGCCTACTAAAAAAGTACTGTATTCTATATTCTTTACAAACATAAGAGAATTCTATGCCGCCACTTAGTGTTTAAGATGGTGTTTTTTGGTATATAGGAAAAGCTTGTTTGTCCCTTTTCCAAAATGCTTGCCTCATTTAGCAATATTCTCTAGGTGTACCTATTGTTTAATGGGAAATTCTAATTTATAAGATGTCTTTTGCGACATTTTTAAGCTCTTGGAGGGGGAGTTGTGAAATGGAGTCGATATGGCTAGAGTATGCCTGGGCGTTGTTAATCTTAATTGGATTAGAAGGCTTGTTATCGGCCGACAATGCTCTTGTACTAGCAGTTATTGCAAGACATCTACCTGAAGAACAGAAAAAGAGAGCGATAAATTATGGAATATTGATGGCATTTGTATTCCGTTTTCTTGCGTTATTTGCTATTTCATTTATTGCAAATGTCTGGCAAATACAGGCGATTGGTGCGCTTTATCTTCTTTACCTGGGACTAAAGCATGTTGCACAGGCTAAGTTTGGTAAAGAAAATAAAAATATTCATAAAGACGATGCCAAAGAAGCAGCAGGAAAAGGTTTTTGGCCTACAGTAGGGAAAATTGCATTAGCTGACTTGGCTTTTGCAATTGATTCAATTTTAGCTGCTGTTGCACTTGCACTTGGACTTCCAGACTCACCGCTTGGTAATTTCGGTGGAATGGATGGAGGGAAATTTATTGTTGTTGTACTTGGTGGGATTGCTGGACTTATCTTGATTAAGTTTGCAGCAACTTGGTTTGTACAACTACTCGAAAAACGTCCTGCATTGGAAACAACGGCATATGCAATTGTCGCCTGGGTTGGTGTAAAGCTTGCTGTTATTACACTTGCCCATGAGGATATCGGTATTTTGGATCATGATTTCCCACATAGCACAGGCTGGACTGTTACCTTCTATGGTGTTTTAGTAGCGATTGCTCTACTTGGCTGGTTCGCACCAAGTAATAGACGTGGAGTACAGAATGCCAATTCATAAGCCAATAAGACTAGGATAGTTATTTATCCTAGTCTTTTTACTTTTGTTATACTTTATGCAGTACCTAAGGTTACTCCAAGCTTTTTCAAATATTGGCGATAGGCAATACTCATACGATCCGATTTTAAAGAAAGTTCAACTTGTAAATCTAATGGCAGATCCTCAGGTTTCTGATTTTCCACAATTGGTTTGTCCTGTGCAAAAATCATATCCTGAAATTCGATAATTTCTTGATCTGTTGTACCAGTATCATAATTGAAGGAAAGAATACCATGTGCAATTGATTTACCTTCTGCAACTGGTTGTACAAGTAAAATAATAGTCATTTTATTATTTGAGTCAGGGTCTCTTTTTGTAAACAGCACTGCAAGTGGGCTCAAGATTTCATATGTATAATAAACATCCTTAGAAACACCGGAACCATCTGGATCAGGTTGGAAAATGGCAATTTCATCAGAAAAAATCCGGTCGTCATCTTCATGCACATTGTAATCACTTATTACAGGCTTGTCCTGAACTCCAAGATACCCTTCATGTACAAATGCAAGGTGTCCAACATCTAGAAAATTCTCAACAATTCTTGGAGGATTAGCGTTAACCTCGATTTGTCCCCATAAAACATTTCGATAGTTTTCATTACGAAATGCTTCATAAGTAATCATTTTAGGATTGTTATTATTAAGATTAACCCATACAAAGCCATATGCTTCCTTACATAAATAAGTAATGGCTTGTGCTTTTAATGGAATTGCTCTGCCTTCAGGAAGCTGAGGGATTTTTGTACATTTCCCTTCAGCATTATATTCCCATCCGTGATATGGACAAACAAGTTGGCCGTCTTTTACACAACCAAGAGAAAGAGCTGCACCGCGATGAATACATAAATCCTTAAAAGCATGGATGCCTATTTCATTCCTAAAAATTACAACTCTTTCTCCTAAAACAATAACCTGTTTCGGTTCTTCCTTAACATCTTCTGCTTTACACACAACAATCCAATTATCACGTAAAACTTGATCTTCAATAATCACAATTAGTTCCCCCCAGTAGACTTTACTATTCTGATTATATTTTAAAAAGGAAAAGTAGTTGTGTCAACCAAAACACGAACGATTCAATATTATTTAAAATAAATATTCGTATTTAATATTTACAATTTTATAAAATCTATTTATAATCCAAATTGAGTTGATAAAAACAAGTAAGATTTACTTTCTAAAGAGGGAAATAGTCAGTATTTTTAAATTATAATAGGGGGAAATGAAGTGGAACAGTCGAGGCAAAATCCGAACTTAACAGTTGGTGTGAATGACAAGATTAGTGTTGGTAAATCTATTTTACTGGGCTTCCAACATGTATTAGCAATGGATCTATACATAGCACCGATAATCATTGCAGGTTTATTAGCTTTAAACACCATGAACACAACATTCTTTATTCAAATGTGTTTTCTAGCTGCAGGAGTTGCTACTCTTATTCAGACATTAGGTGGATTGAAATTACCTGTTGTACAAGGTCCTTCATACGTACCGATTGGTGCACTGGCTGCAATTGGTGGAAAATTAGGGTTAGGCGCTGTTTTCGGTAGTCTTTTACCAGGTGCGCTATTAATTGCCATACTCGGTTATCCGTTAAAAGTGTTTGCGAAAACAGTTAGAAAAGTTATTCCTCCTTTAGTAGGTGGGACAGTTATTGTAATTGTTGGTATTTCCTTAATGCCAAGCGCTTTTAATAGTATATATTCGGCACCAGGAAATGTTGGACATAATGTGATTGTGGCTGCTGTATCTGCAGGTGTATTAATCATTAGCATGTTACTAGGTCGAAAAAAATCTGGTTACGGAACATTTTTCCGTTTAGTTTCTGTTATCTTAGCGATTGTTGTAGGAACAGTAACAGCCTCATTCTTTGGCAATGTTGATTTTTCACCTGTAAAAGATGCAGCATGGATTTCACTTCCAAGCTTTTTCCCATTCGGAAAACCTGTATTTAATTTACAAGCAGTATTAACAATGGTATTTATTTATATGATTATTTTAATCGAAACAACGGGCACTTGGTTTGTCGTTTCAACAGTTACAGGTGAAGAGTTAGATGATAAGCGCCTGAATAGAGCATCAGCAGGGGAAGGAATTGGCTGTTTTGTTGGTTCATTATTTGGTGGTACACCGATGACAGGTTACTCCTCAAATGCAGGAATTATTGCGATAACAGGTGTAGCAAGTCGCATGGCAATTATTGCAGCAGGTATCATCTTAATTGTACTTGGATTAATTCCAAAGCTTTCGGCTGTCATCACTTGTATCCCAGAACCAGTTATCAATGGAATCTTCGGGGTAGTCTGTGTAGCAATTGTAATGAATGGGTTAAAAGTCATTCAACATGTTGACATTGATGACCGCAACATGATGGTAATCGGCGTTCCAATTCTGTTAACTGTCGGAACAATCGTGTTACCAAAAGAAATTCTATACAGTGTGCCAGACTTTGCAAACTACATCCTCTCATCAGGAACAGCAGTAGGAGCAATCGCCGTACTAGTACTAAACCTACTCATCCCGGTCGAAAAGAAAAAGAGTGTACAAAAGCAGGAATCATTGACCTAGTGGGATTGTGTCCTTGTTCCACTCTTGAATTTTGATATGATGCCATCTAGTCTTTTACTAGATGGTATTTTTTGTTTGAAATTACAAAGTAGCGATGTTCCTACCTTATGGAGGAGTTTTACCATAACATGTCGAAAAACATTACTAGTAAATCAATGTTATCTGACAGAAAGAAGGAGAAAACTTGCAATGGAGTAAAACAAAAAAACAACTTGAAAGCTTCCTTTGTAACAAATTACAGGGACGAATTCATGTTCATGCGGCAGTCTATCGGAAGTTTCACGATAGTCCAGGTCGTGTTTGGATAACCTTTGATAAAGAAGAAATCGTCAGTGCAGCAGACGTAACATATATGATTAATCATGGAAAAGTATATCAAGAATTAAAGCAAGGTAGAAAATTAGAACCCATTCCGACCGATACTGATTTACTAGGGATGATGAAATCGACAGAACGAGAAGACTTGTGGAAAGCGTCGGACGATTCAGATGACGAATTAAATAGACAGGGGCTCTTTTCAACATACCAGTTGTATCAGTCTTTTTTGGGTTATACTTCGTTATCTATAGAGGAAGCTTTAACATCTGAAAATCCTGTCATACAAGCCTTTGCTATGTTTGACCGACGTTTAGGAAAAAGAAAATTAAAGACGCTAAATATAACTAAGAACATGCATCCATTAATAGACGAATTTTATCAGATTCGATGTATGGTAGAAGGATTAGAAATAAGGAGTGGCAATCATTGAATAAAGAAGAGTTAAAGAAACGAGCACTTTCGTTAGTAACAATTCAATGGAATTACCAATTAACTATTGAGGAATATGGTGATGATGAGGCATTTTTTATTTGGACAAATGAGGAACAAGATGAAGGGGTCACGATCAATCTTGATTATCATGGTAATTTAACAAAGCTTTCCATTGATAAAGATGAGGAGTTTTTAGATGGTAAACAGTTGGAGCTAGAGGAAAGAAGAAGGAGGGCAGATCAATTTTTACTTCAACATTATCCAGATGCGCTCGAACATCTTTGTTTTTCTAAAAGTGAAAAACTAACTGAATCGTACCGTTATAACTATGAGCAGCTTGTAATGGGCTTACCTCTTGAACATGCTGGTTGTTATATTGATGTGAATAATGCTGGAGAGATTATTAACTTTACGTATTACGGCAAAAAAAAAATACCCGAAATACCTAAAGAGTTGATATCAATTGAGAAACTCATTGAGGATGTAAAAAACAAGTTAGATTCTCAGTTAGTAGTTACTAGCGTATTCTCCTTTCTCCATGATGTAAAAGAGGATGGGTATCGTCTTGTATATGAAATGGAACCATCTTTTATGAAGTTTAATGCAAATGCTCAAGAGCCATCGTTGTCCATTATTCATGATGAAGGTGATCCACAAGTCTATGAAACACTTCCTCTCTTACAAGAGAATCAACAAAACGATAAGACAATCGAAGAAATTGTAGGAATTACTGAAAATATGGAAGTTCTTCGAGAAGTTGATATGGGAGAAGAAACTGGCATCGTATGGCGTAATCGGGATTGGAAGATGGAGGAGAAGGACCTTTCACTAGACAGCTTTTGGAGAAACCGCACGGAAGATACGGCTAAAGCAATGATATCAAAGAAAACGGGGAAACTAAGAAGTTTTATATGGTTCGCTGAACGAGATGGAGATCTTGATTTAACCCGTGAAGATTGTTATCAAATAGCAGTTGGTTTTCTACAAAATGTAGTACCTGAGCTTTATCAATATGTAAAATTGAACAAAAGAGATGCCGAGGATGAAGAGGATGACAGAAGCAAGGAATCCTTTATTTTCTCAATGTTTATTGGTGAAATTCCAGTTCAATCAGAGGTTCTTATTGTAACTGTGAATACAAACACCGGACTTATCGATCACTATAGTGGCCCGAGCATTGAGTCAGAACAACTAAAAGAACTTCCAAAAGAACCTGTTTTAACAAAAGAGGAAGCAAATGAAGTATTTTTCAATCATCTTGATTTTGAATTAGCTTGGAAGAAAGATTATGAAAAAGAAGTAGATGAATATCATCTCGTTTACCAAGCTTGTGACAAATATACAAAAACATCAATTCGTTACATCGATGCAATCACTGGAGAAGTTATTACAAGTAAACATAGAGATTAGTTAGGATAAGGTCCGGCTTAAATTTGCCTTACAGTAGCTAAGTGAATGAAACCGGACAACTCCTAGAAGGAGGGTTTATTGTGAATAATGAGTTCTACCTTAGTGACCAAGAAAAGCTATTATTGATAAACGGAATAAAAAATGGATTAACACGCTTTTATAAAGAAAGAGAAGGGAAACCGGACATCGTTACAGAAAAAAACTTTATCTCTCGACAGCGTGCTTCTTATGTTTTTGACTCCATCTATCACCTCGCGAACCAACACCCAGAACTAAAAGTGACCGCTGAAATTCGAAGTGCAGGACTTTCCTACGAATATGTACTATTGTTTTTCGAAGAAAGAAAGATTATGGTCACCTTCAGCCAAGTAAGACACCAAGAAGACCTCCCAGAATACAGTGAATACCGAAGTGAATTCACAGAAGGCAATCGCCTATACAACCCGCAGCTCTCATTCTTTCGAGAAGAAGAAAACTATCTCAATCTCTATAAGCATTTAGTTGTTACCTACAACGGATCTCATGGAGCAAACCCTGTCTTCATTTGCATTGGCGCAACAACTCCTACACAAAAAGCCTGGATCTATCATGAAGATTTAATGGAATCAGCAAGTTTGGACACAGGGACAGGTTCATTGTCCCTAATATTAAAATAGGGTGGGACAGGGGACCTGTCCCCTTGACCCACCCATGCACTTAAACCCCAGGGAACCATCCAGGTGTGTGAATGATTGCGTTCCATAATGGGTCTGGGATGACTAGTTCTTGTTGTTTATTTTTGTCTATCTTTGTTACGATTTCATCTTCTTTACCTTCTGCTACTTTTTGTACCCAATCAGGTTCAATGATTAGCCCTCTACCTATTGCTAATAGAGGTATGCCTGCTTTAAATGCATTGCGCGCATCTTCTGTTGTATAAATGGAACCTACACCAATCAATGGTACACGATTGCCTATTGTTTCAAGCAAGTATTCGATACGAGCTTTAGTAGTATCTTCAACACCTCTTCTTGCTGTGGAGAAGAATTCATTTAGTGATACATGAAGATAAGTTAATCCTTTATCAGCCAATGTATCAACTAACTTGAGTGTGTCTCCCATTGTTATTCCAGGGTCTTCGCCTTCTTCAGGTGAAAAACGATATCCAACGATAAATTCTGGAGTAGCATGTTCTTTTATAACCTTTTGAACTTCATCCACAATTGCTAATGGGAAGGTCATTCGTTTCTCAACACTTCCTCCAAATCGATCTTCACGACGATTTGAATGAGGAGAGAAAAATTGTTGAATTAAATAGCCATTCGCTCCGTGAATTTCAACCCCATCATAGCCTGCTTCAATTGCCCGGCGAGTTGTTTCCCCAAAGGCTTTAATAATATCTTCAACCTCAGATTCAGTTAATGCGCGTGGTTCTTTACCTTGCACATCGCCTCTTTCTGCAGGTACAGCACTAGCGCTAACAATTTCTCCATTAGGAACCAAATCAGGCGGACATTGTCTTCCTCCGTGAAAAATTTGCAAGACAGCTTTCGCACCTTGTTCCTTTATAGCACTGGCTAATCGAGTTAAGCTCGGAATCATCTCATCCTTGTCGCCGCCAAATTCGCCAGGGAATCCTTTTCCGTTCGGTGTAACATATGTACAAGCTGTAATCACCATACTTACTCCGCTAGAACGACGTGCATAATAGTTTACCTCAGCATCAGTAACCGTACCATCCTGATTAGATGAGAAATTTGTCATCGGCGCCATAACAATTCGGTTCTTTAATTCCACTCCATTAGGAAGAGTAAAAGAAGTTAGCATAAATTGATTGTCTGGATTCATTGTCTATAACCTCCATAGTAGCTTTATGTTTACGCGTGAGAAGAATACCCATCTTATCGTTAGCTAATAAGCTGCACTTTATAAGGCAGGTAAAAATAATGATACATTGAAAATGAATTGATAGAAAATATAATGCTTACTAATAAAAAAGAGTGTAAAAAAGCAGGCTTGAATGGAGGGAATACGGAGGGTTCAAGACTTCAATACCGTCTGTTTTTGTAGAATAATCACTACAATGGTACGATATAATGGAGATATATGGAACAAGGATGATAGAAAGAGGTAAAAGAATGAAGGAAAAATTAATCCACATGAAAGATAAGCTTAATGATATTAGCCGGCGTAACCGGTCGATTCGATTATTAAAGCTTTATAATAAATGGAGCTTTGATTTGGTTAATCTTGACCAAGTTTCAGAACCCAACACAAGTTCATCAATCGTTGAAAAAATAATTAGTCAGACAACGAGTGAAATTACAATCTTGAAGCCTACATTAGACAATGAAGAATCAATGGTGCTTTCTAAGAAGCTGACCGACCTTTCAAGAAACCTTAAGGGAATTGAAGAAGAGTCTGGGATCCATGATTTTTATTTAGGTTTTCCTTTTATATCAGGTACATTAACCGACGGGACATTCTTTCAGGCTCCTTTATTTTTATATCCCATAAAACTCGAAAAAAACAATGTGAAAATACAAAAATGGATTATTATAGTTGATGAAGACGGTCCGCAATTAAACCGGACTTTATTTTTAGCATTTAAAAAATTAAATGGACTGTCGTATACCGAGGATTTCTTTGATCAGGCAGCAGAAGTTGCTTCCGAATACAGCTTTGACCAGTGGCTTAGCTTTTTTAAGGAAAATGAAATGAATCTCTCTTATACACCAACAGGAATTACAAAACTAACGGAATATAAAAAAGACGACATACCTGAAGTCGCAAACCTAACATTATTAGAAAACGCGGTCATTGGTAATTTTCCACAAGGTGGTTCATCGCTAGTAAAAGATTATGAACTCCTGATTGAACTGTCTGAGGAGGGAGATTTATCACTGGTAGGGGAACTAATTGATCCTCCTGATACGGAATTTGATGAAACAGCGGGAAATGAAGATAATAATACTTCTGAGGACACAACTGAGCAAGAAATCTTAAATCTCCTCCAAGCAGACGGTTCTCAAGAAGAAATTTTAAAAGAATCCCGTTATAAGAAAGGCATTGTTGTTCATGGTCCACCAGGAACGGGAAAGTCACAAGTAATTGTGAATTTGATTACCGATGGACTTAATCGAGATAAAAAGCTTCTAGTCGTTTGTCAAAAAAGAGCAGCCCTAGACGTAGTGTATCAGCGTCTTGAGAGCTTGGGGTTAAATAATCATATTGCACTTGTTCACGATGAAAAACACGATCGAAGACCGTTGTACGCAAAAATCGTTGGACTTCTTGAAAACAACCAACTGTCCAATCAGGAGGTAGTAAATCGATTGAAATCGACCTCCGACAAGTTGTCAGCGCAAGAAGACTTGCTTAACAGCATTGCAAATGCGTTATACGAATATCAAGAATTCGGTTATCGGTTATATGACTTATATGGAATGGCATCACCAATTGAAGAAACTACACAGATCATCGACCTAACTGCTGTCTTGCCCGAACTGAATAAGAGGGAGTTAGACGATCTTTCAGAAGGTATTTATACATATGCTGAGTGGTATGAACGGTTTGGTGGTGAGGATTATCCGTTAAAAGAACGAAAATCCTTTGCCGCTCTTACGATGAAAGATAAACTAGAGGCAATTGAACTGGTTAACGGATTAATTGAAAAAGCCAAAAAGTCAACGGACTACTTAAACAGCTTAGAGCATGAAAAAATTACCCCGGCTTACACATGGTTAATTGAAAATAAGTTGGATAAAGTGTTTCCTGATTTAGATGACAGTTCAAAAAGAACCCTACAGGGATTGAGATTATGGTGGTGGACATCAGTATCAGGAAAATCCATCATTGAAAAACTCATTGAAGGAGATAAATTTAAAGGAACCAATTCAACGGAATGGTTGGAAATCAAAAAGTCTCTAATCACAATGCATCATCTTGGAAAAGAGACAAAACAATTAGCAAATGAAATGGAGAAGTTACGAAAGTTAATTGATGATCAAGTTATAGATGCGTATAAAAACAGAATCTCGGAAGGCGATATACCACTTGCTGAATTAGATAAGATACTGGAATATTTTCACCGTGATTTTGAAGATTTACAGCAAATGGACGGCTTTTGGGATAATAGTTCGGACGTTCAAAAGAAAGTGATTCTTGAGCTTCAGAAAAAATCTACCGCAGTAGAAGGAGCGTTAGCTGATTATTGGGTGGATCTGTTCAGAAACTCAGCCTATGTCCATTGGATTGACCAAACAGAAAGAAAATATCCACAAGTACAAAAGGTTTCTACAAGTGAGTATGCAAGAATCAGGGCTTCCTTTGCTGATTTAATAGAAGAAAAGAGAAAGTTAGCTACTGATTATTTACTTAATAAGCTTAAACAAAAAGTGGAAGCCGTAAGTTCTAAAAATGCCAGGTTAATTCGTGATTTAAAACATCAAGCGAGCAAAAAACGGATGGTTTGGTCACTACGCAGATTAGTAAATGAATTCGCAGGGAAAGGTTTAGAAGACATCATGCCAGTGTGGCTTGTTTCACCAGAGATTGTTTCGTCTATTTTTCCGCTAAAAGAGGGATTGTTTGACCTGGTTATTTTTGATGAAGCGTCACAATCTACCGTTGAAAGTGGGATGCCTTCCATTTATCGTGCAAAGCAGGTTATTGTAGCGGGAGATGAGAAGCAGCTACCACCTTTTTCGATGTTTCAATCAACCTATTCCGGAGATGAAGAAGAGGAAGAACAATTCGATACAGATGAATCTGAAAGCTTATTAAACTTAGCTAAAAGAAGGTTTCCGGAGAAAATACTTCAATGGCATTATCGCTCAAAGTATGAGGAATTAATTAACTTCTCAAACCATGCATTTTATAATGGCTTTATTCAGATTGCACCAAATGTTATTCCGTTTAAAAAGCCACCTGCGATGATTTGGAAAAAGGTTGAAGGCAGGTGGATAAATCAATCAAATGAAATTGAAGCAATTAATGTTGTAGAGACATTAAAGGACATTTTAATCAATCAGCCAGGTAAAACAGTTGGGATTATTACCTTTAATGCAAAACAACAGTCAAAAATCATGGATATTATTGAAGATAAAGCTGGCGAAGATGAACAGTTTAATGCAGTGTATAGTCAAATGATGGCTAGGGACTTAGATGAGAGAGTCTTTGTGAAAAACATTGAAAATGTACAAGGGGATGAACGTGACATCATTCTATTCTCGATTGGTTATGCGAAAAATGAAGAAGGAAAGGTTTATAATCGTTTTGGTATGCTCAATCAAAAAGGTGGAGAAAACCGTTTGAATGTTGCAATCACGAGAGCAAAAGAAGGCATTATCGTCGTTTCCAGTATTGAACCGGAAGAACTGAATGTAGCGGGTACCACGTATTTAGGTCCAAAGCTCTTAAAATCGTACTTAAAATACGTTCGATCTGTATCCAACAGTCAAACAGACCAAATAAACGCTGTCATTCAAGAAATAAATGAAAATGTAAATACTCACGTACAAGCAAAAGGGCTTCATTTTGAGTCTCCTTTTGAAGAGCAGGTGTATAACCAATTGAGTAACATTGGATATGAAGTGACAACACAGGTTGGCATGTCAGGCTATCGGATTGATTTGGCAATCGTTCATCCTGAAGATTCTTCTCGCTATATCTTGGGTATTGAATGTGATGGAGCGATGTACCACAGCTCTGCTAATGCAAAGGAAAGAGACGTATACCGTCAAAAATTCCTTGAGAACAGAGGTTGGAACATCGAACGAATCTGGAGCCGAAACTGGTGGAAAAACCCGACCGGTGAAATCGAACGAATCGACCAAAAAATAAAAGAACTACTTAAAAGCGAAACCATACGCGAAAAAATAACGAAATAGCTGGGGCACTGGGACAGGTTCACTGTCCCAGTATCAGTACTTGGAAGGGGATATATTGGGACAGAGGGACAGGTCCCGTGTCCCACTCCAGGAAATATTCCTTACGTCTCGACTAATAGAAAGAGGTTGGTAAGATGATTACATACAAATTACTCCATCATGTGAGTCTCTCAGTAACGGATTTGGAGAAATCGAAAGAATTTTATGGAAAGATCTTATGTTTAAAAGAAATACAACGTCCGAATTTTGATTTTCCTGGTGCCTGGTATGAGATTGGTGGCCAGCAGCTTCACTTAATTGTGGATCCTCATTCGCAAACCATCCGTCAGGATAAGCGTTTATCGAGTAGAGAAGGGCATTTTGCTTTGAGAGTTGAAAACTACTATGATACTCTAGGCTGGTTAAAACAGCATGATATTGATATTCTTGAAAAACCTAATGGGGCGAGCGGGTTTGCGCAGATCTTTTGTGCTGATCCGGATGGAAATTTAATAGAATTGAATGTGGAGCAGAAGGATTTGTAAATAATAATAGTTGATTTATCGAGCTAGTGCTTCGGTCAGGTTTTATCCATTTGCTAATTTTAGATATTTAATATATTAATAAGGTATTTATTCTACTGGTGCATTGATCCCAAAGAAGGATTAATGCACCTTTTTGTTGAAGTTATTATGCTGATGATTGATGAAGGAAGTGTAAGGAAAATAAATATTTTTGGGGGAAAGGAGATATAAAAAATGAAGAAGCATAGAGTCGGGATAACTGTTTGACTACGTGGATATTTTAGATTTTGCGGGTCCAGCAGAGGTTTTATCATTAACTTCAAATAATAAAACTGAACAAACATTAACCCTTTATAAAAAACATTTATTACCCACTAGACCATTTAAAGTATTTACCCTTTCGGAAACAGGGCTGGAAATAAAAACTCACTCAGGTGTAAAAGTTGTACCTGATTATAGCATTGCTGAAAGTCCTGAAATAGATATTTTAATAGTACCAGGTGGTCCTTTAAGAGCTGTACAATCTATGGCTAAAAATCAAAAGATAATAAAGTGGATTGCTAAGCATAAAAGCATTGAATATATATGTTCTGTTTGTACTGGAGCGTACATATTAGGGGAAACAGGCTTATTAAATGGAAAGAAAGTAACTACTCACCATTTAGCATTGAAATTGCTACAAGATAAGTATCCTGAAACTCAAGTTTTATCTGAGAGAAAGGTTGTACAAGATGGCAATATTATAACTTCTGGTGGAGTTTCTTCAGGAATAAACCTGGCTCTACATATTGTTGAACAACTTTTGGGAGAGACCACTGCTGAAAGAACGGCTAAAACAATTGAATTTTCAATATAAAGTTTACATTATTGGTGGTTCGATGAGGTAGAAGGATTAAGACAACTTAATGTTAAAGTTATTTAACTAACAATAAAAAATGGGGGGATTCAATCTGAGATATATCGGAATCTTTATTGGGCTTTTTATTTTATCATTTATTGTTTTTAATTTGGTGGGTTTAATAACAGGTGCAACAACGAACGAAGAAGAAATGGTAGCCATAATAGTTCTCTGTATTCAAAATATAGCAATTATTACTTTACTAATTTATATTGTACAAAAACTAAGAACAAAGTAATGTTAGTAAGTTAAAAAGAATTTTTTTAAACAAAGAGAAGATGGACTTCCTCTTTATTGAAGTCGTATCACTAACTTAATATTCAACACAATTGCAATTCTTTAATAAGTTTATACCTTGATCGGTCCAAATACGGAATGAAAAGGTGTTTGTAAATCGGTGCCTTCGATTTTATTTGATTATGAGTGGAGTGTTGAAATTGAAATTTAAAGTTTATGATAATGCTTATGATTTTGAGAGAAAAATAGAGTCGTTTTTATTGGCAAAGGAAGATGTATTCAGCCTTTTTTACGGTGTACTACAAGCGATTAAAGCTGGGAATTATGAGAATCCATTTATGGCGACAATTGAGGAAGATGGCAATGTATTAGCCTTATTCCAAATGACACCACCGCATCCGTTAAATCTTATTTTTGTCGATGAAAACCGTTTAGAAGAAATAATTGATTTCTTCATAAGAAATATGGTCGAACTTGAAGTTGACTTTCGTTCGATTATCAGTTTGAAAGAGTGGGCATACAAAGTCGCGAATAAGTGGGAAATTAAAACCGGTAAGGCTCATAAACTGCTTATGGACCAGGGATTGTATCGTTTAAATAAGGTCAATGAAACGCTTGAACATAGTCCCGGTTCTTGGCGTTATGCGGAAGAAAGTGATTCTCCACTTATCGAGAAGTGGTTCAACTCATTCGAAAATGATGCCGGACTGACGATTTCTCCAATCGAACAAGTGAAAAAACGTGTTGCAATGTTTCTTAAGGAACAAGAGGTTTTTATTTGGGAGGATAAAGGAAAGATCGTATCTATGGTGAAGAAGTCACGTCCTACAAAGAACGGTGTAACCGTTGGTTTGGTTTATACGCCAAAGGAAGAACGCAAAAAAGGATATGCTCGGACGCTTGTTACAGCGGTATCAAGAGAACTACTTAAAGACTTTAACTTTTGCGTCCTGTACACAGATATGATGAATCCGACATCAAATAAGATCTATAGGGAAATTGGCTATGAAAGGATTGCAGACTCTGTTCATCTCGGTTTTGATAATGGCGAATAATTATGTTTCAATAACTAATCAATAGCAAATCGGATCTTCAATATTGGTTTATGAAATTTATTTTTATTTTAATGGGTTCTTTGTTAATTGTTTTTAGATTTTTTCTTCTTATCAACTAATTAAAGAAGAATAGTTAGGAAATCTGTTATTGAACAAAAGGGTGCTTATCTTCAAAAAGGTGAAGCACCTTTTTTTGTAGAAGTTATTGTACTAAAGAAGCAGGATTGTTTAATAACAATTAATGAGTCAGGGGGAATTTAATTGAAATATATCGCTATCTTTATTGGTCCTTTTTGTTCTGTCATTCATTATTTTTAATTTAGTAGCACTGGTGACTGGTGCAACAACAAATGAAGAAGAAATGGTAGCTATAATAGTCCTTTGCATTCAAAATATAGCAATTATAACTTTACTAATTTATATTGCACAAAGACTAAGGAAAAAGTAATGCTTTTAAGTCAACGGTTCCGAGAGTTGAACAAGGAATTGTCGATTGTGGCAATCCTGTTGTTTTATTGAAGTAAAGGTGCAGAATAGTTCAATATTGCAATCCTTGAAACTTAGACTAAATATAAAAGTCTAATTAAAGAAAGGGGGATTAATATGAGAAGTAAACATTTTATGTCTATTGTCGTTTTATTTATATTATTCATTTCCTCTTATCCAGGAAAGACATTAGCAACATCTTGGGCATATTATTTTGTAGTTTGGGACGGATATATATATGTGATAAGTGAAGGTGACTATGTAACGGAAATTGGAGATGAAATTGGACATGTCACTAGGTTTTCTGACATGGAACAATATTCTGGTAACTTCTCTAACGCTTATAAGAAAGGTACTAAATACTATTCAATTGACGGTGTAAGTACAGACCAAGCAATAGCCGTTGAGGAATCAGATGGTCAATATATAAAGGCATATAGAGAAGTTGAATATGAAATGAGAAGCCCTTTTGTTGGTTTTTTTGATGGACAACAAGGGATTATTAAAATTACTTTATTGAGTGCATTGGGTATTTTAGCTATTACTCTCATTTATAAAGTTATAAAGAATAATCGCGGAAGAGGTTAAAAAAATCTTATTGAAATATAGGGTGCGTTAGTTTTAAACTTTCTGCTTAAAGGCCATAAAAGATCAGATAATAATTCTGATCTTTTTGTTTCCTATGGTTATTTAAATTTATCACCAAACCTAATGTTAATTTGATTATTTTAAATTTTATTATTATTATTATTATTATTATTATTATTATTATTATTGGCTTGCGTCTGGTTGACTTATGGGAGTTTTGTTTGTTTTGTGAAAGTAATAGACAGGTACTATCCTAGTATTACTGTTATGGGACACGGGACCTGTCCCTCTGTCCCATATTATTGGGATGTAAAGGTAAACCTTATCATATTATTAATTACAATACCTATTGAAAAGTGGTAGAAGGATTCTAGAATTTCTTTAATTGTATTAATAATAGAATGGGGGATAACGATGGTATGGTACAAACCGTAAGTGTTAATGAAAATGTTAAAAATAGTGCGAAGTTTGTTATTATTGGGACGGGCTTTGCCGGAATTGCAACGGCTATTCGTTTAATGCAAGAAGGTGAGAAGGATATTATTATCCTTGAACGGAAAGATGATGTGGGCGGTGTCTGGAGAGATAATCAATATCCTGGATGCGCATGTGATGTAGAGTCAAACTTATATTCATTATCCTTCGAACCCAACTCAAAATGGACGAGAAAATTCGCTACTCAACCAGAAATCTACAATTATCTAAAAGAATGCGTCAGGAAATATGAGTTGCTAAAATACATCCGTTTTCAACATGAGGTTACTAGAATGGATTGGAACGATACTTGTGGAGAGTGGAGAATACAAACTAGCAATGGCAAATTCCGAGCTAAGATTGTAGTAGGGGCATTTGGAGCTTTGAATGAACCAGCATACCCTACCATCGAAGGTATTAAGAATTTTAACGGAGAATCTTTTCACTCTGCAACGTGGCCGAAATCCTTTAATCCTAAAGGAAAACGTGTAGCAGTTATAGGTACAGGTGCATCAGCGATCCAGTTTATTCCTGAAATTCAACCTTTTGTAGCTTCTATGACAGTTTTCCAAAGGACACCTGCTTGGGTCATACCAAAAATGGACGGTCCAATTAGCGAAGGTTGGAGGAATGCGTATAGCCGTTTCCCGGTTGTACAAGAACTTTCTAGACTGAAATATTACTTAATACGAGAATTTACTGTTTTAGGCTTTCGAAATCCGAAGAGACTGAAATCTGTTGAAAAGATAGCTTTAAAACATATGAAATCCTCAATAAAAGTCGCTAGTCTACTAGAAAAGCTTACTCCGAATTATAAAATTGGTTGTAAGAGAATCTTACCTTCTAATACATATTATCCGGCTCTTGCACAACCGAATGTTGAAGTGAATACACATGGGATTTCTGAAATTACAAAGGATGCAATAGTGGATGCAAAAGGTAATAGAGTCGAAGTTGAGACAATCATATACGGAACAGGCTTTCAGATTACAGATTTACCATTTGCAAGAGTAATTTACGGAAGGGAAGGACATTCTCTTTATGAAGAATGGAGAGGAAGTCCTAAAGCATATATGGGAACGACGGTTGCTGGATTCCCCAATTTGTTTCTAATGCAGGGTCCTAATACTGGTCTAGGTCATTCCTCAGTACTCCTAATGATAGAGTCTCAGGTAAATCATGCTATTCATGTTATAAAACATATGAATCAAAATAAGCTTGATATAATTGAACCCAGTCCAGAAGCACAAGCTCATTTTGTGAAAACTACTGATAATTCTATGTCGGGTACTGTTTGGGTTAGCGGGGGATGTTCAAGTTGGTACTTAGACAAAACGGGGAGAAATTCGACTCTTTGGCCAAGTTTTACGTTCTCATTTAGGAGACTTACAAGTAAATTAATAGTTGAGGACTATATCGGAAGACATGCTGTTAATCCTTCAACAAATTGATTATTGGGTAACAGGGGCTGCTCTCATAAAACTTTTTGCTTTTTAGGTGGGACAGGGGACTGTCCCTCTGTCCCACCAGCTTTATTTAATCTCTGTCTCTTCCAATTTCGAAGTAGGATTTTTCAGTTTTGTTTTCTTTAATTTCTTTGCCTTTTATATTGCCTTTACCTTTTTTAGTAACTTCAGTGCCTACTGAAGCGTAGATACTGTTTGCTAATAGGCGGTAGCTATATTGGGTGTGTGCACGGAAGGATAAGTCATTTGCAAAAAGAGTAACCGAGCTGTCTTCAAAAGCTTTTGTAAACGCAAGGATTTTGCCTTGAGCTTTTTTGTGTTCTGGCCACCAACCAGCAACGTAGAAATCATCTGAATTGCTGAAGGACGCCAATACTTCCGCATCTTCTGGAACAGAATTAATCCATGCTCCATTAGTTGTGTACAGTAATTCTTCGTTCTCATAACCCGCTGTTAATTCATGGTCATTTACTATTGCCTTGAAAAGACCCTCGTGTCCATTTCTTGTGTAACCGAAGTCAAAACCAGGCACTAAATTGCTATTTTTAACAGCATTAAGTGTAGATACACCTATTCCCACAAATGCTTTTCCAGATAAGCTGTTTGGACTAAAACTTCCACTGTCACTTACAATTACATCAGCCTCATCTTGTCCAACAATCTCAAATCCAAGCTCTTTAAGTGAAAATGCAAGCTGAGATGAACCAGTTATTGCAACCTTTGGAGATGACAGTTTTTCAGTTTTTACTTTGTTAGAGGTACCTATAGACTTCGCTTCGAAATAATAGTCCTTAGCAAATGCTTTTAGATCTTTCGCATTTACAATGAAGTCACCATTATTAATACCAGCCTTGGTTTCGATTGCTTTTTCAACCAATGTCCCATTTCTAAGCAGTTCATTTACGAGTTTAATAGTGTCGTTGTTTGTATTCCTCAAAACCTGCTTTGAATTGCCTACTAAGTTTCCTGTTGGTAATGATACTTTTTCAACAGTAGTAGTATTATTAGAAAAAGCATTAGCACTACGAATTTCATCAATGTCAAATCCTCTTAAAGCAGGGAAATTAACGACAATCGGGTCATACATGGCACCCCAATCAGACACATCATCACCTTTATAAAGCATTGCATTTACTAGTCCGCGTTTTGCTTGATTCATAGGTACGACGAAAGTTCCTTTAGGGTACGAGGTTCCATTAACCTTACTGTTTTTGGTAGTTTGTTCAACCTTTATCCCGTTACGAAGTAAATATTCAACCATCTTATGAGCTTCTAATCTGTTCTTTTGTATCTTTTCATCAACAGGAATAACATAGTACTCTGGAAAGAAGTTATCGTTTTCTCCTCGTTGACGTCCGATTTGATCACCAGCCGCGTTTACAAAATATTCATCTACAGCCCGATTATCTTCTCCGTTAACACCGCGTTTGAATATTTCAAGCTGGTTTTTATATAATTCATCCTTATTATCAGTTACAAAGGAGATAGCACCTAAACCAGCTCCTTCCATCGCGTTATATCCATTTTGACTTAAAGCTGGAACTTCTACAGTGTGACCTAATGAACCGTGCAGCATCGCATACATGGCAGTGTAGGCTGGAGTCATATCGTCCCAACCATCTCCATAATCAAGTGCAGGAATTTCATAAGAATCATAGGTAGAGCTACCTATCCCAGCTTGTCCCATTGAATGAGCCTGTTCAATCATTTTCCCGTGAAGTAAGTCATATTCAAAGTTCGGGTTATGTGGAGGGGTAGTTGGTTCAATTAAAAATCCACCAACATAACCATGCATATCAATAAATGATAATGGCGTCCAATCCGCAATCACCTGTGTTACTTGTTGTGTTTCAACCTGTGTTTGGTAATGGTTGTCACGGTTTAAGTCAAAACCATTTGCGTTTGCACGTGTATTCGCAACTCTGCCGTCAGGATTGTTTGTAAACATGTAAAGGAAAATAACATCATCAAGTACATTATCTACATTCAACGTAACAGTATCTTCTTCGCCATCTTTACCTGTCATAAATGAAACTTCTTCCTCAAGTGCAAATTTTTTAAGAATCTCTATTTGAGCGTCTACACCTTCAACCTCATCAGGATGAATATTATTAATCCAAATCGGAATTTGATAATCACCCATCGTTCCGTTTTCTAGCTTTTCTTGTAAACTCTCAGGATTTTCTAATGCTGTTGGTAATGTTTCATTTAAATATTTATCAACCGCTGCTTTATCCCTTGCTAATATTACAAAATGCAGGTCACGACCCTGTACAGATTTACCAAGACTCTGGTACTCCAGGTAACGGTCATTTTTTGCTTCTGCTTCTTTAAATACTTGGTCTATAGTTGGCTTTAGTTGATCATAAAATAAAAATTCATCATACACATTTAATTTTACTGTTGTTGCGGCTTTTGTGTTGTTGACCGGGTCTATTAATGCTAATTCATAATCACCAATAAATTGTTGATATTGAGTACGAATGGTTCTGTTTGATAAATTGTTAGTGTTAAAAAGTAACCCAAACTCTAATGTTGCTTTTATAGTGGTTGTTCCGCCAATGAAATGTGGTGCTTCTTTAACGGTTATAAAAGGAGCTCCATTATAGGTAGTACCTCTTGTCCACTTTTTCCACTCAGATATGTTTTTACCACCAAATTGAAACTCAAGATTACTTAAGTCTACGTTTTCGCCGAAATCCACTTCTACTTCAACAGTGCGAACTTCAGTTAATGAAAAAAGCTCTCTACTAACTTTCAGTTCTAAAACACTAGTTTCTTCTGCTGTTTCATTTGCTGAAACAGGGAATGCAGTACTAGTAAAAATGGATAGCATCATAATAATGGCTAACCAGCCTGCAAGGTGTTTTTTCATCTAATCATCCTCCTGGATTTAGTAAACTACCAATTTACCATATCAAAGTAAAAGTATTTCGGTTGACGAAAAATATCGAATCTATCAAAACTTTCTCCGACAAAAAGTTGATTGGTAGGAACTTTATTTACCACAGTGAAAAAACGATTACATTTGGACTAAAAATGTAGGATGCATCAGGGGTTATAGACCTATTTTACGCCCTTGCTATAGGAATTTCGGTATACTACTAAAATGAATTGAGAAAAGTAGCAGTGATTAAAAAATTTTTAGTAAGGTCACTAACGGAAGAAGGATATTCCTTTTTTATGTTGAAAAGTATTACAATAAAGAAGTAAGCATAGTTATTAGTTATAAAGATTAAATAGTGAGAGGTGAAGTAAGTGACTGAGGAAAGAAGTGAAACTTGGGAATGGATAAGAGCGATACTTATTGCCATTATTTTAGTTTTTATTATTCGTACTTTTATCCTAACGCCAGTTGTCGTAGAAGGTGCATCAATGAATCCGACGTTACAGGATCAAGATCGCATGATCGTAACAAAAATTGGTGAGCCGGAGCGATTTGATATTGTTGTGTTTCATGCAAACGAAGAACAAGATTATATTAAAAGAGTTATCGGATTGCCGGGAGATTACATTGAGTATAAGGAGGATACCTTATACGTAAATGGAGAACCTTTTGAAGAACCGTATTTAGAAAGGTATAAAAATGACCTTACCGATGGACCACTCACAAATTCATTTACATTACCAGAGACAGCGGTTAGAAGTGAGGTTGTTCCAGAAGGGCATTTGTTCGTAATGGGTGATAATCGAAGATACAGTAGAGATAGTCGCCATATTGGTGCAATTCCAATTGATGAAATAGTTGGTACAACAAAAATCGTTTTTTGGCCATTTCAAGATATGAAAATAATTACTAATTAAAATATAAACCTTACGAGCGTTAATTCTTGCGGATTAACGTTTTTTAGTGCTTTAGAAATCATTTGTTATACGTTTTTCGAAAGATAGGAACGAATGTTCTATAATGGTATTAGGAGGTGTTTTCATGAGACCTATACTAACAAAAGAAACGAGTGTACAAATATTTCAAGAGTATTATTGGTTAAAAGAAGAATTACAAGCTTTTTGCCGGGAGAATGGAATTAGTGCTTCAGGTTCAAAAACAGAGATCTCTCACAGGATTGAAACATATCTTCAAATAGGTGAGATTATAGAACCTATTAGAAAAAAACAAATTAAGAAAACAGAACCTCAATCGGAGTTAAGACTTGATACTATAATTACAGAAAACCATCGTTGCAGCCAAAATGTGAGAGCCTTTTTCAAAACCCTAATTCCGAAATTTCATTTTTCTACATATATACAAAACTATTTTAAAACCAACATTGGTAAGACGTATCGCGATGTTGTTGATGCTTGGTATGAGGAAGAAGAGAGAAAAAAAGAGCCTACATACAAGAAAAATATTGGACCTCAATTTGAGTATAATCAATTCACTCGTGATTTTTTTGCTGACCCAAAAAATTATGGGAAAAGTCTTCGAGAAGTGATTGACGCCTGGAATAATAAAAAGGAGTTTCCTGGAAGTAACAAGTATCAACCTAATACTGGAGGGGAGAAAGTGACAGAAATCTATGTTAATTGGGGAGATTCGAGGGTTAAATTGACTTGGGTGAAATGTTGTAATCTACCTCAAGATAATCTGATCACGAGTGTACACGGATTTGGTTTTAAAGATGGTAATGTTTTATTGGTGAATGTAAACCATAGAGGCTGGGATTTTCCAGGTGGACATATCGAACCTGGTGAAACTCCAGAAGAGTGCTTTAAACGAGAAGCGTTGGAAGAAGGGTATGTAGAAGGAGAGTGTGAATTGGTAGGATACATTATCGTTGACCATAGTGAAAATCCATTATGGACAGAGGACAGCCTATATCCTAAAATTGGTTTTCAGGTGTTCTATAAAATGAATATAACCAATTTACTCTCTTTCAATGGTGAATATGAATCTTCCCAGCGGATACTTATTAATCCTAAAGAAATTTCAAGTTATTATCACGAATGGCACTCTCTTTATCAGGATATATTAGAGTGTGCTTTAGAATAGGAAAGACCTTCTAGATTCTGAAGGTTTTTTTATTTACCTAAAATATGATTTTTTAAAAGGGAAATGGAAATAGTTGTCGAAAATTAGTTTGTGAAACTTATCATCTTTAGTGATAGTAGAAAAGTGAGGTGCACAAATGGAGTATTATAAAGAACTTAGAAAGTATGTAGGTCACAGACCTTTAATTTTACCTGGTTCAGTAGTGATTATTGTTAATGATAACGATGAAGTATTGTTACAACAGAGGAGAGATGGTGGCTGGGGTCTACCAGGAGGACTCATGGAGTTGGGGGAGAGCCTGGAGGATGTTGCTCGTAGAGAAGTATATGAAGAAACTGGCTTAATACTACATGATCTCACTTTATTGGGAGTATTTTCTGGTCCAGAGTATTATTTGAAAGTAGCGAATGGGGACGAGCTTTATTCGGTTACCGCAGTTTATGTTACTAGAAACGTTTCTGGTACTTTGCAAGTTGATGAAACTGAGTCAATTTCAATGAAATACTTTCCGTTATTACAGTTACCAAAAAATCTTGCCCAAGGATATAGAGAGTATATAGAGCCTTATATTGAGGAGATTTTGAAGTGACTTCAGGGGAATATATCTATCGACGAACTAACTAACACAAAAATTGAGAAAAGGGACCCTGTCCCACAGTTGGACAAGGACCCCTTTTCCCAATTAAGAAAGCATCTCCTTCACAACTTCGATAAAGTTTTTGGCAGCGGTTGAGACGAAGTGGTGTTCGAGCCAGATGACTCCTAGTGAGGAGGTCATGTTGGTGTCGATAAGTGGTGTTGAGTATAGGGTGTTGTCCCCGTATTCGTCCAACACTGATTTGGGTACAATCGTTGCTCCCATTCCACCTTTAACCATTTCCATTAACACGTGCATGTCTGAGCACTCCGCAATACTATTTGGATGAAGTCCTTTTTTAGAGAAGGCTTCAAGGATTGTATTGTATATACCCAAGCCTTCTGTACTAGGGATTATAATTGGAACCCTTGATATCTCTTCTAATGAAGTTTTCTTCAATTCGTTTTTACTTACAAAAACAAATGGCTCATTGATTAAATGGTGATACGTCAATCCAGTATGCTCGAGTGGAAGCCGAACAAATGCCATTTCGATCGCTCGTGTTTTAACCATCTCCGCTAGATAAAACGAATCATTTTGAACGATTTTTAGGGAAACAAGTGGGTACTTTTGATGAAATGCCTGAAGCATGTCTGAAAAACCGGAGACTGAGATGGTATTAATTCCTACAGACAGAATACCTCTTGTTCCTTCTTCCGTTTCCTGGACCTCATTTTTTATTTCCTCAACACTGTTCACGAGTTGCAAGGCACGATTATAGAGTACCAGTCCTTTATCCGTTAACTCTAAACTTTTCCCGTTTCGCTCGATTAATTTTACACCAAGCTCTTCCTCTAATTGTTTCAACTGAATGCTAAGCGGTGGCTGTGACATATGTAAGCGGTTCGCAGCTGCAGTAATATTCTTTTCTTCAGCTATTGCGATAAAGTATCGTAATTGTTTTATGTCCATTTTCTTCTCCTACTATTTAAAAAATATATAGATTCTATATAAATTATATATTTTTCGTATAGATTTATCTATGTTATGATTGCTAACAGTTTATTTCTACAGATAGAAAGGTGTTAATTATGGAACGTTTTTTTAAATTACAGCAACATGGTACAACAATCGGAAAAGAATTTTCTGCGGGTCTTATCTCATATATAACCGTAGTCTACATTATTATCGTTAATGCTACAATTTTGGCAGCAGCGGGAATTCCAATGGAGGCAGGTATCATTGCAACCATCCTTACTAGTTTTATAGGATGTGTAGTTATTGGTCTATGGAGTAATACACCACTAATCCTCATACCTGGGATGGGACTTAATGCCATGTTTACGTATACTATCGTGCAATCAGGTGGATTTACGTGGCAGGAGGCTTTGGCTACAGTATTTGTATCAGGTCTGATCTTTGTCGTAATTGCTTTCACACCGTTGGCAAAAGTAATTACGTCTTCAATCCCAAATTCATTAAAAGAAGCAATTACAATAGGTATCGGAATTCTACTAATCTTAATTGGATTTGACAATGCAGGTATCATTACAAGCTCTGAGCACACATTACTTGCAATTGGAGATCTAAGCAGTCCAACAGCAATCATCACATTTGTAGGTTTAATTATTACCGTTATCTTATTTATTAAAAATGTACCTGGTAATCTATTACTAAGTATCGTGATCACGTCGATTTTAGCGATTTGGTTCGGTGGTGCCAGCTTTGAAGGTATTTCCTTCACAATGCCGTCATTTACTGAATATGCAGGTGTGTTTGGTCAATTATCATGGGGACAAGTTGGAAATGCTGTCTTCTGGCTAACATCGATTTCGTTTGCAATGGTAATTGTTTTTGAAAACATTGGATTAATTCATGGTCACAGTAATATGTTAAAACGCCCTGAGACTAGCAAAAAATCATTACAAGCAACTGCCGTTTCTGTATTATCCTCAGGAGTTTTTGGAACAAGCCCAACCGTAGCTTCCGTAGAAAGCGCAGCAGGTATTACTGCTGGAGGAAGAACAGGCCTTACAAGTATTGTGACTGGAGTAATGTTTTTTGCTTCTATTTTATTTATACCTGTTATAAAAGTGGTACCACCAAGTGCGGTGTCACCAATTCTAATCTTAATCGGTATTTTAATGCTTCAAAACATTGTTCATTTAAAAATGGATGACTTATCAGAAAGTATGCCGGCTTTATTGATCATTGTGTTAATTCCATTAACATACAGTATCGCAGACGGTATGGCAATCGGGTTTATCCTTTATCCATTACTAAAGCTTCTAATGGGAAAAGGAAAAGAAATTCACCCTGCACTTTATATGATCGCACTCCTATTTATCAGTAACTTTGTTATTCACTATGCGTTATAAAATAGAATCTATTAAAACGACTTCCTAAAAAAGGGGAGTCGTTTTTTGGGACAGAGGGACAGGTTCCTTGTCCCAACTTCTTTTTTTATCTTTGTTTATGTAGACCACTTGATTGGTATAATAGAATTATAAAGTTGCCACGTGTGCTATAGAAAGGGGGCTACAAAAATGATTTTTCAATTGAAAATCACATTAAAAGATTCAAAGCCTCCAATCTGGCGAAGAATTGAAATAAGAGACACGATGAATTTTCATGAGCTGCATCGAGTTATACAAGTAGCTTTCGATTGGGGCGACTTTCACCTCCATGGTTTTGATATACGAAAATCTAATTCAAATTCTAATTATCTGTTTGGCTATAATTCGATTGGACCAATATGGACCGAAGAATTTGGGGATGTCGATTTTACGTACGATGAAAACGAAGTACTTCTAAAGGATGTTTTTAAGGTTGTAAAAGATTGGGTGCAATACACCTATGATTATGGCGATGATTGGGATCACTCTGTCGTACTTGAAAAAATTCTACCGGACAGTGATGTTTCCTTTTTTCCAAGATGTAAAAAGGTTGTCCGTGAGGCACCACTTGAAAGCAATAGGTTCGCATATCTAGAAACAGGGATTGTGACCGAAGAAGTTGACGGAAACGAAGCAGCAGAAGATATTAATTTACTTTTAGAAGAGGAGTTCGCTCTTACATAGGTATAAGTCAGATTAGAACAACGGAGAGAATAGAAATGAGCAGAAAATTAAAAAACAAACAATACAAAAAGTATTCCTATATGGAAGATATTGATTCGGATGACACCTTCTACTATATTGCTGGTCACACTGATGGGGGCGCACCTTTTGGTATTACGTGGGAGGAAATCATTTCTCAAAATTTGAAACTACGACAAGCCAATAAGAAGGATGCTAAAGTAGTAGCCGAACTCACTCATATTGCAATCGATGATATTGCTGAAAGACTCACAGGTAAAACGAAAAAACAAAATATTATTGATTCTCTTGCACATTTTTTCCGTGAAGAGGACAACCGATTAAGCTATCAAAATACACTTGTTGCGGACGTTGAAGGAGAGATAGCTGGAATTGTAGTCTACTATCCTGGTGAAGAAGGGCCCAGATTGGACGAGCCTTTCTTGAAAAGTTTACGAAAGAAACAAAATGATAATAGTATTTTCTTAGACAAAGAGGCTGATAATGGAGATTTCTATATTGATACATTATGTGTACAAGAGAGCTACCGTGGGTACGGTATTGGTACAGCATTGATTAAGGAAGTAGAAAGATTAGCTTATGAAAGAGGATATACAATTTCTTCACTAAATGTAGCGCATGATAATCCCACAGCGAAAAGCTTGTACAAGCACCTAGGTTATAAGGATGCTAAAGTGATTCAGATAAATGGACATTTCTATGATTATATGGTGAAAAGAATAAGATAAAGTGGGACAAGGGAACTGTATCCCTGACCCACCCAACCAAGCTAATTGGAATTCGTACGAATAATCGTGTATCTTGTTATATATCACTATGACATTTGTGACGGAACGTTTTTCTTTCGTCAATTATTTTTTTTACAGAGAGGATTGTTTAGAACACATGTATAATGTTAAAACGGCAGATGATCAGAAATTCAAGATTTACATACTAGAGGATACTGCTACTCAGTCTTGGGTAAAAGTAGCACCAGAACGTGGAGGCATTATCTTTTCATATGGCGTAGAAGGAGAAGAGTTGCTCTTTCTTAATGAAGAAACATTTTATGATAAAGATAAGAATGTAAGAGGCGGTATACCAATACTATTTCCGATTTCCGGTCAGTTAACTGAGGGGAAATATGAATGGAAAGGGAAAACGTATACGATGAGCAATCACGGTTTTGCGAGGAATGCATCATGGGAAGTAATTGGTCAAGATACGGAAAACGGTGCTTCTCTCACACTTAGGTTATCTAGTAATCCAGAAACAAAACTCTCATATCCATTTGACTTTGAAGTAGTCTATACATACAAGCTTGTCGACGGGAAGCTGACAATAGCCCAGGAGTACAAAAACAATGGAGACCAACCTATGCCGATGTATCCAGGGTTTCATCCATATTTTAAAACTGTAGAAAAAAATATAGAATATGAAACTGATGCGACGAAGTACTACGACTATAATGATGGTCAAATCAAAGAATTTGAAGGCCAGTTGGATTTAGCGAACTTAAAGGAATCTGTGGTTTTCATAGATGCTGTTATGCCAAGTATTACCTTTAATTCTTCCGCAATTTCCAAAAAGATTAAGTTGGATTATGGAAACGAATTTAAGTATGTTGTTCTCTGGACGGAGAAAGGGAAAGAGTTTATTTGCGTCGAGCCATGGATGGCCAAAAATGATGAGTTTCAACGAGGCGAAGAACTAGTAATGGTTCAAGCGAAGGAAACTCTTAAAACGAAATTTAAACTGGGTTTAGTTTGACGATTAAGAAATAAGAACAAATGGGACAGGAATCTGTCCCATTTGTTAGCAGATAGAATAAAATTTTTTCCTATCTGCATAAGTGCAACTACGTCTCTGCTGTTGCCTGAAGGCTCGGCAATCGCCGAGTTTTCTAATACTAAAAAAGTTTACTAAACGTTATTTTGCGTTGATTAAGCATCTACAAAATTCACCGATTCCTCCAAAGTAAGCAATAATGATAGAATCTCATTCTTTGAAAGTAGTTATACTTATTTTGCTAGTTTTGGTACAATAGATTATCTATATTTATTAAAGTCTTTCAAAATTAGTGAAACAGTATTATATAAAAGGTGGAATTTTACATGTGGGACCAGTCCCCGTGTCCCAGAAGGAGGTACTCTTGTGATGAAAAACTTCATTGCGTTTGATTTTGAGACTGCGAATCGGAATCGGCATAGTATTTGTTCGGTTGGAATGGTGTTTGTTGAGAATGGAAAGATTGTAGATTCAGTCTATGAATTGATTAATCCTGAAGAAGAGTTTGATAGGTGGAATATTGCGATTCATCATATTACACCAAATGATGTGAGACATGCACCCACTTTTGATGAGTTTTATGCGAAGATAAAGAATAAAATCGATAGTAAGCTGATGATCGCTCACAATCTCTCATTTGATGGCTATGCGTTGAGGGATAATATTAATCGATACAGACTTGAGCCGTCATACAATCAACTTCTTTGTACATACCAGTTGTCAAGAAGGCTTGTTGTTGGTCAACCGCGTTATACCCTCGATTCAATGTGCCGATATTTTGGGATTGAATTATCAAATCACCACCATGCGTTAGATGATGCAATAGGGTGTGCAGAGATAATGCTTAAGCTGACAGAGGAATATCAATTACACGATCTAGATGCCATTTATGAAAAAACAAAAATAAAAGCTGGGGAAATTTCTGCAGGGAAGTATCGGTCTTCTTTGGTATCATAGATTAATAATATACAACCAAAGAAAAGGTCAGTAATTTATACAAATTACTGGCCTTTTTATGTGCTATCTAATTGTGGTTACTAATCTCCTCAGACTTAGTAAAAAAAACAAACTTCATAATAATACTTCATAATTTTCAAAAAATAATTGCGCTGGGCATCCATATCTGTTTATACTTAATATAATCACAACTGGTCCGTACGTCATGATGAGTACTACAACTTGAAGGGAGGTGTTTGCATTGATAGATACTAATAGTCCAATACCTCTGCATCTTCAACTAAAGGATGTAATTGCTGAGGAGATAAAGGGTGGAATATATAAGGAAAAGATTCCTAGTGAAAGAGACTTGATGGACCGTTTTTCTGTAAGTAGAACAACCGTTCGTGAGGCGATTTCACACTTGGTACAAGAGGGTATGCTTGAAAAAGTCCATGGAAAGGGGACTTTTATTGCGCAAAAAACGCCTGTCCATGAATGGCTTGATTCGTTGAATAGTTTAACCCATACTGTCAAGAAGATGGGTATGGTGCCAGATTCTAAGCTGTTGAAAAATGAAATTGTAAAAGAACCTAGTCACATAACTGACTTATTGCAAGTGGATTCTTTATATACAATTGAACGGCTGCGTACAGCTGATACGATTCCGTTTGCAATAGAACGTCATTTTTATTCAGAGGAAATAGGTAAACAGTTAGCGATGTATGACCTTGAAAGAAGTACGATTTATGATTTACTTGAAAACAACTTAGGAATTGAACTGGTAGAAGCGGATCAATTTATTTCTTGCAAGGAAGTGTCCGTTGAAGACGCTGAAAAGCTTGAAGTTCCAGTTGGTTCAAGTGTGTTATGCGTAGAAAGGTTAATTACGGATGCGAATGGAGAACCAATTGAATACTACACGAGCAACTTTCGTCCAGATATGTATGTCTTTCGTATTAAAACGAAACGAAAAAAGTAATCACATTCATATTACTTGTCACTTTGTAACAAACAACGTAGTAGGAGGAGAATAGGTGAATTCATTGTTTTTACCTAGAGTCATTAAACTTGGAGAAGGTTGTCTACAAGAGGTAGGAAAAATAGCAGAAGAATTGAAAGCTACTCATTTATTTATTGTTACCGGTTCTTTGCTTTCAAAAGAACCTTTTAAAACGATGATAAATAAGAGTATTTCTGAACATGGTTTAAAGGTAACATATTTTTCGGAATGTAAAGGAGAGCCTACAACAGAACACCTGCGTGCTGCCCTTGTTGAACAAGAGAGATGTGGTGCAGACTGTGTTGTTGCAATTGGTGGGGGAAGTGTGATTGACTTAGCAAAAGCTGTTTCTGTGTTTTCCATTAATAAAGAGCTAAAATTCTCTGAAATTCCCTCAAAAGATAGTCTAGAAAGGTTACCGTTAATTGCAGTACCAACGACAGCGGGGACTGGTTCAGAAGCAACAAAAGTTATGGTGATAACCGATGTTGTTAGAAATGTGAAATTAAACCCAGGACACACAAGTTTAATTCCTGATGCAGCTATTCTTGATCCACTGCTAACAATCAGTTTGCCGAAAAAAATTACTGCATATACAGGTATGGATGCGTTAGCACATGCGATGGAGGCTTATGTTTCAACGAAGGCAACTCAATTAAGTGATTTTTTTGCACTTGAGGCAATTAAAATGATTGGAGAATCTTTGCCATTGGTTTACGAAAATGGACATGATGTAAAAGCAAGGGAGAAAATGCTACTAGCAAGCTGTTACGCGGGTATTGCCTTTTCGAACGCCTCTACAAATCTAGCACACGCTACAGCGCGACCGCTAGGCACAAGATATCATATACCACATGGCTTATGTGTGGCCTTAACACTTCCGTTTGTAATAGAGTATGGCTTAGAAGTGTCAGAGGAGAGATATACAAGGGTTGCTAAAAGCCTGGGAAGTGAAGTTGTAGGAAGCAATGCAGAAATAGCTGCAGATTTAAGCAGGATTGTACGAGAATATAACTCTGCTTTCCATATTTGGGAGGATGGTATGAGTTATATAGAAAATGCTGAAGACTTTAAAGAGAACTTGCCAACATTAATTACTGATGCTTTAGCTGGGAATGGCATTGAGACGAATCAAAAAGTACCTATAGCAACCGATGTTGAAAAAATATATAAAGATTTGTTGCTTGAATTGGAGAACTACGCAAGGGTATGAATATTTAGACTAATATAAATATATTGACTTTATTAATAATATGTATATAATTTTAACTAAATTGGTAGGGACCAGTTGAACTAATTTCCTAATAATCTTGAAGGAAAGATCAAGAGTAAGCATCCACCATAGAAGCACCAACACTCACATCTAATACACTACTACCAAGTAACCCTCAACAATGAGAAACAATCACAACAACCACGATATACATAAACCGCTATGAAACTATTCTGCAATTTTATCACATAAAATATCAGAATAATTTTAAAGTTATAAATGTAAACGTTTACTGAAGGTAATAAAACACATAACCGTAACAGGTAATAGGAGGCAGCGCATGGGAGAAATGTCAGGCGGCGAAGTAATCGCTAAAATGTTAAGTATGGAAAATGTGGATACACTTTTTGGAATAATTGATGGGACTTATTTTGGATTTTATTCCAATTTAGAAAAACACGGGATTGAATTAATTACACCTAGACATGAAACAAGTGCAGCTCACATGGCAGGAGCGTATGCTCGAGTAACAGGTAAGCTTGGAGTTTGTATGGCAAGTAACGGACCAGGAGTGGCAAATATTTTACCTGGGCTTGTTGTGGAAGAAGGAGAAGGAAACAGAGTACTTGTAATAACTAGTGCTAGACGTACAGGTATCATGTATCCAGACCGTGGTGGTACATATCAATGTTTTGATCAAGTCGGTGTGATTTCGAAAATTGCAAAATGGAATGAAGCTGTACCGTCCTTTGATCGCATTCCTGAAATGCTTCGAACAGCACTACGAAAATGCTATGAAGGTAGACCGGGAGTTGTCCATCTCGACATTCCAGAGAACATTTTAAACACAGTTGTAAAATGTGATCTATCTTTTTGGGAACCGCATCAATATAGAATTACCGAACATCCGGGAGCTTCTGATCAGCAAGTGGAAAAAGCTGTTGACCTTCTAGTAAATGCACAGTTCCCACTCATCCATGCGGGAAGTGGAGTCGTTCATGCGAAAGCTTACGAGGAATTAACAATGGTAGCTGAGCTTCTACAGTCAATGGTTACAACTAGCTGGGCAGCTCGAGGAGTTGTTTCAGAAAGCAATCCTTTAATGATTCCGATGGTGCATATCCAAACGAATAATAAAGCAAGAAATGAAGCGGATGTTGTACTCGTACTTGGATCAAGAGTTGGGGAAACAGACTGGTGGGGAAAAGCACCATACTGGAATCCTAGTCAAAAAGTAATTCAGGTTGACTTGGATCCTGGAATACTTGGCGCTAACAAACCTGCAGAAGTAGCTATACAAGCGGATGTGAAGAAGTTTTTAACTCAACTTTACTCACAATTACATAAGCGAAAGAATGAGATTGCGATTGATATTCGGAAATCAAAGATTGATAGAATCCTAGCTGATAAAGAGAAAAATCGTGCTAAGCTTGATCAACATTTACAGGACTTTGCTGTTCCAATGAATCCTGCTCATGTACCGGCAATTTGTCAGGAAGTCTTCCCTAAGGATTCAATAAAAGTATTAGACGGAGGAAATACCGTTATCTGGTCTAATTTTTACTACCAAGTAGATGAACCAGGTTCCGTTATTTCTACGTATAAATTCGGAATGTTAGGTGCAGGAATTGGTCAAGCGCTAGGTGCTGCTGCTGCGAATCGAAATCGTCCTGTGTGCTGTATTATTGGAGATGGCGCAATGGGGTTCCATCCACAGGAAATTGAAACAGCGGTACGAAATAACTTACAAGTTATTTTCATCGTTATGGTGGATAAGCAATGGGGTATGGTGAAAATGAATCAGCAGTTCGCCTTAAAACCAATTAAAACTTTATTGAAGAAATCATTAAGTCCCGAAGAAACAATCAATGCGGATTTGGGGGACATCCAATTTGATAAGCTTGCTGAAAGTATGGGAGCACACGGAGAATATGTAAACGACCCGAAAGATTTAAAAGCTGCCTTGCAACGTGCGTTGGACACGGGTAAATGCTCAGTCGTTCATGTTGATGTAGATCCTGTCAAGCATATGTGGGCTCCAGGGTTAAAATACTTCAAAGATATGCATGCGGAGCCAAAGGGTAAATAATGGGTATCGATCAAGTACAACTCAATTTTAATCCAACGTCACTCATGATTATGAATATTGCAATCGCGTTTATTATGTTCGGAGTGGCTTTGGATTTACGTGTTGCTGACTTTAAGCGAACGTTTTCAACCCCCAAGCCAATTCTAATCGGTCTTGTAGGGCAGTTTTTACTGTTGCCCGCATTTACTTTTTTATTAGTTTCTATTATTAATCCACTGCCAAGTATTGCGTTAGGTTTATTTTTAGTAGCTGCTTGTCCTGGTGGAAATTTATCCAATTTTATGACGTATCATGCAAAAGGGAATACACCCTTATCTATTACAATGTCAGCAGTATCGACGGTGTTTGCGATATTCATGACACCATTAAATGTGATGTTCTGGGGTTCCCTTTACCCGGGTACGAATGAATTGCTTCGTTCATTTACAATTGATCCAGTTGATATGCTCGTTACTATCTTCTTGATGCTTGGGGTACCATTAGTAATTGGGATGCTCATTCGTTCTAAGTATCCTAGCTTTGCTAAAAAAGTGAATACAGTAATGAAGTATTTTTCGATAGGATTTTTCATTCTATTCGTGGTAGCCATGCTTGCAGCAAACTTTAAGTACTTTATAGAATTTGTTGGAATGGTTGTCATTGTTGTATTTTTACAAAATCTGATTGCATTGCTATCAGGGTATTGGTCTGCTCGATTATTCAAGCTTCCAGAAGCAGATCGCCGTGCTATTTCGATTGAAGTAGGCATTCAAAATTCAGGGTTGGGGCTTGTTCTTATATTCGGGTTTTTCGATGGCCTTGGCGGTATGGCGATTGTTGCCGCCTGGTGGGGAGTGTGGCATCTCGTTTCAGGTTTAACAATCTCTACATTCTGGTCACGCCGTGAACCAATAGCACCTCCGATTGATAAGGGAGTGCAGATATGAACATATTGATAACCGGTGCATCGGGCTATCTTGGCAGCAATCTCGTCAAAAAGTTAGTTGAAATTAACACTATAAGAGAAGACAAATTCAATGTTATTGCAGCTGACATACGAGAAATTGGAATCCAAGACCCCAATGTTCAATTTGTGAATTTAGATGTCCGTTCACCTGATGTTTCTGAAGTTGTGAAGGAGCATAACATTGATACCGTTGTACATCTGGCATCTATTGTTACACCTGGTAAAAAAAGTAACCGAGAATTTGAGTATTCAGTGGATGTCCTTGGAACAGAAAATGTACTACAAGCTTGTGTTGCTAATCAAGTAAAACGGATTATTGTCACATCTAGTGGTGCTGCCTACGGATATCACGCCGACAATGCAGAATGGATTAAAGAAGACGATCCAATACGCGGGAATGAAGAATTTGCCTATTCACATCACAAACGTCTTGTAGAAGAGCTTTTAGCCAGCTATCGTACGGAATATCCTGAACTTGAACAAGTCATTTTTCGAATCGGAACGATACTTGGAGATAACACCAATAATCAAATTACTGCCTTGTTTGAAAAGAAAATGGTATTGGGAATATCCGGTTCAAAAAGCCCGTTTGTGTTTATTTGGGACCAAGATGTTGTTGGCTGCCTTTTACAAGCGATTATGGGAACCAAGTGTGGAATCTATAATGTGGCAGGGGATGGTGCCTTGTCCATTGATGAAATTGCAAAGATATTAAATAAGAAAGTACTTCGTATTCCTACTTTGCTCGTAGGAGCCGCATTATTTGTTTTAAAAAGGTTATCTCTAACTCAGTATGGAGAAGAACAAGTAAATTTCTTACGCTACCGTCCTGTCCTCGATAACCACAAACTAAAAACAGAATTTGGTTATATCCCAAAGTTAACCTCAGAAGAAGTATTTCATTACTTTCTTGAAAAACGAAGGGAAGCCAATACGAATGCAACTCCTATACAAATAAAAGGAAAACTAAAGTCTTATGAGAAAGGTCAGTGAATGTGCTGATCTTTTTTTGATTTTTAAAGATAGGTATGGTGAATAGCAAAAGTAATAATAATTAGCCAAAAGCTTTAGCTGTAGGCAACAAATTCAATGGAAACTTCGAATTCTCACCCCATACAAACTAGAAGTCCTTCTATCTATCTGTTACCAACCAAAATCCTCCAATACTCATATTAGTAATGAGGTAGGGGACAAGCCCCTTAGTAAAAAGACATTTATTATAAAAGACTTTTTCACATAAAATACCTCGTTCTGAAAATATTTTCCCCGCTGTTAATAACTTATTTAACTAATTAATGAAAATTTCCTTCAAAAATTAATATAATTGGTGAAAATTATTTACAAAAGAATTCCGCCATGTTATATTGACATTGAAAGCGCTTTACATATCTTTTTAGATTCAAGGGGGCAATAGCACATGGTACTAGATAAATTTAAAGGAATCTTTCCTGCCTTTTATGCATGTTATACGGATTCTGGGGAGATTTCTGAAGAGAGAACAAAAGCTTTGGCTGCTTTCCTACAGGATAAGGGTGTAAATGGACTGTATGTTGGTGGGAGCTCAGGGGAGTGTATCTATCAATCTCTTGAAGAAAGAAAAGAAACGCTGAAATATGTTGCGGAACAAGTTAAAGGTGAGATGACGTTAATTGCGCATGTTGGTGCTCCATCAACCCGAGATAGTGTGGAGTTAGCAAAATATGCGGCTGCCTTAGGGTATGATGCATTGTCAGCGATCCCACCAATTTACTATCGATTACCAGAAAGCTCAATTCATAAATACTGGTCAGACATTATGGATGCAACAGAGCTTCCTTTTATCATTTACAACATCCCTCAGACTACCGGCTATAATTTGTCGATGAATCTATTTAACAAACTACTAACCAATGAAAAAGTAATCGGTGTAAAAAACTCCTCAATGCCGGCAATGGATATCGAGCGTTTCAAAGCAGCTGGCGGAGACAATTTTATTGTATTCAATGGACCTGATGAACAATATGTTGCTGGTAGATTAATAGGTGCAGACAGCGGTATTGGCGGAACCTATGGTGCAATGCCTGAATTATTTTTAAAAGCGGAGGAGTTTGTAGCAAGCGGTCAATTTACGAATGCTAGAGCCATTCAACGAGATATAAATGATATTATTATCGCTTTAACTTCTCTAAAAGGAAATATGTATTCCGTAATCAAAGAAGTTCTCAAGCAGAGAGGAATTCAACTTGGTGGTGTTCGTGCTCCACTAGAGGAAGTTAAAGAAGACGAATACACTCAAATTGAACAAATAAAAGAAATGATTGAACATACGGTCATAAAACATTGCTCAAAAGCTTTACATACTAATCAATGAATCTACGAAAAAAATAAATGAGAAGGGTACTAGTATGAAAAAACGAATTGTGTGTTTTGGAGATTCAAATACATGGGGATATGATGTTGAAAATCAGACTAGGTTCTCAGAAGAAGTTAGGTGGCCATGTCTATTACAAAAGAAATTAGGGGGTGATTATCAGGTAATAGAGGAAGGTTTATCTGGTAGAACAAGTGTAGTAGATGATCCATTATTTGAGGGGTTAAATGCATTTACTTATCTTCATCCATGTCTAATGAGCCATTCACCATTGGATCTTGTGATTATCATGCTTGGTACGAATGATACAAAGGAACGATTTGCATTAACCGCATATAACATTGCACAGGGAATCGCTAGACTTGCAGATAAGGCAAGTAAAACACCTGCAGGAGCAAATGGTGGGTATCCAAAAGTATTAATTCTTGCACCACCACCCATTAAAAAAGGTTATTACAATACAGACGTTAGATATCCAATGGGGGATCATTGCGACAAGAAGTCCGAGGAATTTCCGCAGTTTTTAGAGAGTTTGTTAGATAAAGAGATTGAATTTTTAAATCTTGGAAGTCATGTATCTATGAATAATATTGATTTTATGCATCTAGATGAAGTTGGCCACAGGCTAACTGCAGAACTTGTCGAGAAGAAAATAAACGAGATTTTCGGAGGAGGATATTGATGTTAAAAAAATCATTATTAACCATGTTAAGTTTACTCTTAATTGTTTCAATAGTAGCGGCTTGTAGCGATAAGTCAACTACTGATAAACCAAAAGAAAATGAAGATGGTAAGGAAACGGTGGAATTAGCACTTTGGTTAACTCCACAATGGAAAGGTGTTTTAGATGGCTCTGAAGAAGGCGCGGATTATGATAGCTTCTTCAAACATGCTGCTGAAAGATTTTCAGAGGAATATGATGAGTATGATGTGAAAATTAATGTAGAAGTAATCGCCGGAGACCAAAGGGATGAAATGCTAAACGTTAATTTAAATGGTGGTACGCCTCCAGATATCTTCTTTGAAAGTGTATTTGCAATGGGAGATTTTGCTCACAGAGGTGCTTTAGTACCGTTAAATGACATTGTTGATGATGAAGCGAAAAGTGATATCGCCGAAAACTACTGGGATACTGTAACGTTTGGTGACGATGTGTATTTCTATCCATTCTCACACATGCCAGGGACATTAGTTTATAACGCTGACATGTTCAAGGCTGCTGGTCTTGAAGACTACGTCGGCAGTGAAGATGAAATTAAAACATGGTCATTAGAAGAATATGAAGCAATCCTTAAAGGACTGAAAGATGGTACGCCTAAAGATAAATATTCAAATGCATTCCCAATGGGTCTTTATGCATTAAACAACCAAGCAGATACTTGGAATCTAGCATACTTACGAATGTTTGGAAATGAATTTTTTGATAAAGATGGAAATCTAATCGTTGATGATGCAAATGGTGCGAAAGCCGCAGCATGGTTGAAGAAAAACTATGATGAGGGCTTAACAAATCCAGGTGCTGAATCTGTATCTTCAAATGATGTGAACGCAATGTTCCAAAACCAACAGCTTGGTGTTAGTTTTACAAACTCAGTACTATTCAATAACTTAAAAACGGATATTGAAAGCGGTAATGTACCTAAGTTTGATGCAAGACTAGCGAATATCCCTTCAGCAAGTGGAGATCCATTATCGTTCACGTATGTAACGGGTGCTGC
Organism: Ferdinandcohnia jepli; assembly: GCF_047246645.1. Taxonomy (NCBI): domain Bacteria; kingdom Bacillati; phylum Bacillota; class Bacilli; order Caryophanales; family Bacillaceae; genus Ferdinandcohnia; species Ferdinandcohnia jepli. The sequence goes on along the minus strand of NZ_JBFOKR010000015.1, from coordinate 51,379 downwards.
AGTATTTGATACAAAGGATGAAACAAGAATTAAAGTTAGTAAAGACTTTGTTAAATTCTTCTCAACTGATGCTGAACTTGTGAAAGCTTCTAAAAATGGTGTGCCTGTTCGTACGAGTGTAGCGGAAGAATTTAAAGCTGACAATCCACTATTCGCTGCATATGACCAAAATGCACAGTATATGTTCAGCTTTACTGGAAACGTACCAGGTTACAGTGAATTAAGACAAGTGCTTTATCCTGAACTTCAAGCGTTATACATTGGAGACAAAACACCTGAACAAGTTGTTGCCGATTATCAGAAAAAAGGAAATGAAGTAATCGAAAAGTCAAAAGCTGAATCGGTTATCTATAATAAGTAGTTTTAACTTTATTAAGTAGAAATCCCTTAGCTATAGGAATTGAATAAAAAAAGTATACCATTCAGTCGAGGGTTTAAACTTCACTGAAAGCCTAATGCGAATGCCTCAGAATATTAACGGGAGTTACTCGAGCATTCTCGGAAAAAGATGAGCGCAAATACGCCAAGGCAATTTGATATTGCACTTTCAAAAAGGTGGCCCCGACTATGGGGCTCACCTATTGGAAAGGAAAGGGTGCTTATGAATAAAAATCATCATGCTTTAAAACGAAATGTAACCGGCTACCTTTTTATTACACCACAACTTTTCTTTTTCTGTTTATTTCTTGTCTATCCAATTTTTGAAGGCATACGCCTGAGCTTATATAAAATTAATTATCAAGGAATGTCCTTTGTTGGATTTGATAACTATATTGCATTATTTAAAGATCCAGTCTTTTTAAAAGCTACGATGAATACTGTTGTGTTTGTAGTTGCGATTGTTGCATTAACAGTAGTATTTGCGTTGTTTGTTGCAGCGTCTATTTTCGATAAAAATGCAAAATACGTTTCCTTTATAAGAGGAAGTTATTATATACCTGTTATGGTTTCCATGGTTGTTATGAGTATGATTTGGAGTTTCTTATTGAACCCTGCAAACGGATTGATACCATTTATCGCGAGGGAGTTAGAACTACCGGTTGTTAACTTTCTTGGAGATAAAAACTTAGTTTTACCAGTCGTCATTTTTGTTACATTTGCAACGAATGTTGGGCAAGCAATTATCCTATACATTGCTGCCATGATAGGGGTTCCAAAAGAATTATTTGAAGCAGCAGAAGTAGATGGAGCCAATCGTCGTAAGGTTATTTTTAAAATATTAATTCCATTAGTAAAGCCAATCACGTTGTACATAATCATTGTCAATATTATTGCAGTATTAAAGATATTTGTAGTAATCCAGCTTCTAACTGGTGGCGGACCTAATAATGCGTCCACTACGCTTATGTATTTCCTTTACAACAATGCATTCAAATACAATCAACTTGGCATAGCGTCTGCTGTAGGTGTAATTATGTTTGTTATTGCACTTTTACTATCAATCCCGCAGCTTAGATCTATGTTTAAGAAATAGAGGTGAAAGTAATGTTTAAAAGAAAAAATAAACGAAAAAGAGATTCATTTGACGTCATTTCTAACATCATTGTCATTTTCTTTGCTCTCTTAAGTTTGTTTCCTCTGTATTGGCTTATAACGAGTTCCTTGAAAAATAGTGCAGCTGTTGTAAAGATGCCGCCAGATTGGTTTCCTGCAACCTTTAACTTTAATAACTATATTGACGTTTTTAGTAATCAACCCGCATTAAAATGGGCATTTAATAGTGTAATTGTTTCATTGGTAGCGACAATTGCTTTGATTATTGTAAGTTCATTGGCAGCCTACGCTTTTTCGAAATTACAATTCAAAGGAAAAAATGTCATCTTTATTATTTTCATATCAAGTCTCATGGTACCAAAAGAGGTATTAATTGTTCCGTTATATCGTATTGTCGATAATCTCGGTATGGTGAATTCATTACATGGAATGATTTGGCCAAACGTAGCAACGGCCTTTGGAGTATTTCTACTAAAAGGATTTTTTGATAGTATACCAGATTCATTACGTGAATCAGCTAAGATGGATGGAGCAAGTGAACTTCGAACGTTTTTCAAAATCATGCTGCCAATGGTGAAGCCTGGTATCGGTGCTTTATTTATTCTCTACTTCGTTCAAGTATGGAATGACTATGTGTGGCAATTAGTTATCGGTCAAGATGAAGGTGTTAAAACATTAATGGTTGGTACAGCAACACTAATGCAAGATTTGAATCCGAACTTCGCATATAAAATGGCAGGTGCAACTGTAGCTGCGATTCCATTGTTAGTTATATTTATTTTCTTCCAGCGTTATTTTACTCGTGGATTAACAATGGGTGCTGAGAAAGGATAATTTAAATAGTGGGGATGTATTATAATGACAACTAATGCAGAAATACTAGAGTATGTAAAAGGTGAACTGATCGTTTCTTGTCAAGCGTTGCCGGAGGAACCCCTATACAGTCCGTTTATTATGGGGAGAATGGCATATGCTGCTATGCTAGGTGGGGCAAAAGGGATTCGAGCGAACAGTGTTGAGGATATACGTGAAATTAAAAAAATGGTAAGTTTACCAATAATAGGTATAATAAAAAAGGTGTACGAGGGATCGGATGTATTCATTACACCAACTATAACAGAGATTGACTTGTTAGCTGAAGAAGGTGTAGACATAATTGCACTGGATGCTACAAAGCGTGTAAGACCTGATGGGCTAACAATAGATGAGTTATTCCCTGTTATTAGAAGTAAATACCCTGATCAATTATTTATGGCAGACTGTTCAACTTATGAAGAAGCATTGAATGCCTATGAACTAGGGTTTGATTGTATCGGCACAACACTAAGTGGCTATACCGAGTACACAAAAGATGTCTGTTTGCCTGATATGAATTTGATTAGTAGATTGACAACTGATTTTTCTATACCTGTCATTGCAGAGGGGGGCATTTGGTGCCCAGAAGAGCTTAAGAAGATTTTCGAATTAGGAGTCCATACAGCTGTAGTCGGAACTGCGATCACTAGACCAATGGAAATTACGAAAAGATTTGTTGATATTTTAAAATAATTGAGAGACTTCTATATTGGTAGGTGGATGAAGTGAAGGTTCTAGCTGCGGATATTGGTGGAACATCTATTAAATTATGTGTTTCTGACGAAAATGGAAACATTGAAGGTTTTAGAGAATTCGATACGGAAGCGAAAAAAGGCGGACCGTATGTATTGGAGAAGCTGATTCATTTTATCGAGGACTTTTCAGAGTTTGATGCTATTGGAATAAGTACTGCTGGTCAAGTTGATGCCAGCACAGGTACAATACAATATGCGAATGAAAATATTCCAAATTACACTGGAATGAATGTAAAGGGAATATTGGAAGAAAAATTTCGGGTTCCTGTTAAAGTTGAAAATGATGTGAATGCAGCAGCCTTGGGAGAAAAATTCTTTGGTGTAGGTAAGAAGTATCAAGATTTCCTTTGTCTAACCTATGGAACAGGTATAGGTGGGGCGATAATGGTTGATTCTAGAATTTACAAAGGAACCAAGGGTATCGCAGCGGAATTCGGACATATCATTACCCATCCATCAGGTTTGGAATGCGTTTGTGGCGGGAATGGATGCTATGAAATGTATGCATCAACTTCGGCTTTAATTAGAAGCGCCATTGCGATAAATGAAGAATTTAGCAATGGTAGAGTGATTTTTGAAAAATATAAGGATTGTCCTGACCTTACAAATATTGTAGACAATTGGGTACATGAAATTGCCCTTGGACTAGTCTCATTAATTCATATATTCAACCCGCAAGCTGTAGTACTCGGAGGTGGAGTTATGGAACAAAAGATGCTTGTTGACATGGTTTCAAAGAAGGTTAGTAGTCTTGTAATGCCAAGCTTCTCAGATGTACGGATTGTAAAAGCATCGCTGGGTAATAAAGCGGGATTATTAGGAGCAGTTTCTCTACAACAACATTAATATAAATAGAAAGTTGGGGGTGACCAATGGCTAAAGTAGATATATTTTCATCCATTCACTCAAAATATCCGGAGTTTACAAATACCGAAAAGAAGGTAGCCGATTATATCCAAGAAAACAAAGACAAAGTGGTATATATGTCAATCACAGATTTAGCAGACGCTTGTAATGTCGGCGAATCGAGCATTTTCCGTTTTTGTAAATCAATGGATCTAAAAGGCTATCAGGAATTTAAAATCGCACTTGCACATAGTATTGCACTGGACAATGAAACCCCACAATTAGCTAGTGAAATTACCATGCAAGACACAATCGAAGAGCTGTCTTCGAAAATCTTAAATGCAACCGTTAGTGCGCTTACGGAAACAAGGAATCTAATTAATCTTTCTGATATTTCTAGAGCGATTGATTTGCTCATTGATGCGAACAGAATTCACTTCTTTGGTGTAGGGGCATCCTTAATGACTGCAATGGAAGCGAAAAATAAATTTATGCGGATTACCAACAAAACAGAGTGTTCCTTTGACAGTCACTTACAAATCATGTCTGCTGCCTTAATGACAAAGGATGAAGTTGCTGTACTAATATCGTACTCAGGTTCAACAAAAGACATGATAGAATTGGCAAAGGTCGTTCGAGAAAGAAATGCAAAGGTAATCGTCATCACCAAGTTTGCCAAATCGCCTTTAGCTGGCTACTCAGACATAACACTCCTATGTGGAGCCAATGAAGGCCCCTTGCAAGGAGGAAGTCTATCAGCCAAGATATCACAGCTCTACTTATTAGACGTCCTATATGCCGAATTCTTCAAACGTACAAATAACATCTCCATTCACAACAAAGAATCTACTGCAAAAGCAGTAATAGAGAAGTTGCTATAGTGGGACAAGTCCTTGTCCCAGAAAAGCAGGATACCAATGATTCCATCAATCACTGGTACTCTGCTTTTTTATTTTGATTGTAACGGCCATCTCCACAATGTAATAAAAATTTCATTTACCAACGTTCACGTAACTAGTTTATAATAAAAGGATGTCCAATTTGGATAGTAACTAGATTTACATATGTTAAGAAGTAGTAAGAAGGTGAATACAATGGATGTTATTGAAGCACGGGTGAGAGGGTTTATTAAAGATATCCAACACCCTAAACAAAAAAAGAAAATAAATAGTAATGATTTAGAATTTCAGTTACGCAAGCTGCTGGATGATTATTATGAAATGGATGGGTATTCGTTATTTTATCAGGCGATTGAAACATTACAAGCCGAGGGACAATTAGTTCCAATCCGTAATAATCAATACAATGGTAGAACACCAGCGCTTGCTTTATATTACTGGGTAAATGCGAAGGTTCAAGAATCGAAATGGGATCGTCTTGAGATGATGAAAGTCATTGATCAGTTTGATTTATCCTTTTATGAACGTCATCCCGAATGGCAAACGGTAGATGAATGGAATCGTATTAAGACATTATATAGCTTTCTTCAAACTAATCAGGAACGGGAAGTCGTGTCAGTTGAAGAAAGAAGCCTAGAACTCTTTGGTCATGAAAAATTTTTACTAGACGCTGAACTATTTCCAGAAGGGAAAGGGTTTTTAACTAGAATTGGAGTCTCAGAAGATAAACTGAAAATGGTTAATTATGGGGAGCCTTTTGTGTTTTGGATCAAACAAGGGAAAGAAATAAAAGATATTCAGCGGGTACTCATTGTTGAAAATCTATCATTCTTTCATACTTCTATTAAGCTCCTGGAAGCAAATGAACTTGATTACGAACCTGAACTCATTATTTATGGGGAAGGAACGAAAATCGAACGGAGCTTTTCTTTTTTCTTTCAAATGTTTCCTCCGAAGGACTATCTTTTTTATTACGCAGGGGATCTCGATGCCGCTGGCTACGGTATTATGACTCGACTTATTGAAAAATACCCGGAATGCAGTATTCAGCCTGCCTTGAAAATTTATCGGAAAATGCTTGAGTGTATAGAGCAACGAAATGAGCAGAAGCAAGGTCAAACACAAAACTCCAAGTACCGTGATTCATTTTTTCAATGGTTTACCGAAGAGGAACAAGTGCTGTTATACCAATTATGGCAGGAAAATAAGCGAATCCCACAAGAAGTCTTAACAATTGAAACATGGAGGAAATGGACATGAACGAATCTTGGGAAGGCTTCGCCCAGAGAATGCAACGATTAAATCCACTGTTTGAACTTGGGAGAGGAATGGATGTCGGTGAGTTGAAGCCTCATATTCAAACCATTCTAATGCAAGTGCTGCTAACAATTTTTTATAGAGAATTAAATGATGACAATCATAGGCAAAAATCAGATATCAAGTACATGGTTGAAGACTCGATTAAGCAAATGAAGCTTTTAGCAGATGATAAACAAATTGAACGGATTACAAGCGGACTTCTGTACCAGGGGAAGGAAGAGTATAGTAAGCCGTTTGAAGCATTGTATTATGATGAAATCAGACAATCCTGGGAAACACAAGTGTTTCGCTATGTGACAATGGATGAGCTGTATACCAACTTAGAAATCGGTGGCTCCATTGTGTACAAGCTTACTGATGTAGCGCAGGAAATGATTTTTATGAGCAGGGAAATGGCTGAGGAATTCTCGATAACAATTGAACAACTTTATAGCATGCAGCTGATTAAAAACGGTAATTTTCGGAAAGCTACTCGAAACCTCGATCACCTCATTTCACGTGTAAACCGCTTAATGGCAAATGAATTTTCCTTTCAAAAGGAAATGATCAACAATCCCAAAATTCTGTTGATTGAAGAGGAATGGCAAAGAGCTGACAATCGTGTTGAAATTGAAAAACAATTTGAAGAAGAAAAAAACCACTTCCGCACAATCACTAGTATGATTGAAAAAACAAAAAACAGGAACGAAACAAATGATGCGATTCAGAAGGAATTGATCCTGCTTCAAGAAAAGATTGGTCATACAAGGCAATTACATGACCGTTTCGCTAAGCTTGTTATTCAAAATATTTCATATGAAATGAAATTAAAAGCGGAAAACCCGTCACTCTTCTGGGAAAACAGCTTGGTTTCATTTCGGGAAAATTATTATGAAAATTGGTTAATGAAGGAAGGCTTTCAACATTTTAATGTGATTGAACGTATTCTTTCTCCATTATTTTCTCCGAAGAATGAATTTATTTTGCCGCTTGATTGGATTTGGGGTGAGCAAGAATTCGATGAAACACAAGTAACCGAACCTCAAGTTGAAGAGGAGACTGAGGAAGGGATTACACATAAACGAGTAACGGACTGGAACTCTGTCATTAAGGCATGGAGCTATGTGTTTCAATATTTGCAAACATACGGAGAGTTTTCGTTAACAGAGTTAGCAGAGTTGCCCTTAGAAGTTCAGGATATTTGGTTTGAAGAATCGGAATCAATTGATTTATGGATGATGTTTGATAAAAAGCCACTTAAGGTTCAAGTATTGCATCGTAAGGAAGAGTCGCTTAGTGATGAAAGGGAGATTCTTCTCTACAAGCTTATGAAGGAATATCCGCAATTTCAAATGTTTGAGGGCTTAAAGATTTTTACCAAGTTTGATCATCAAGCACAGCCCTTCATCTGGTATCAAACGAAAATAACCCCTTTTAAAATTTGTGTGAAGGAGGAAAAGTGATGAGTGCAGAAACAATCAAAAAGGCATCAGCGATTTATTTTACGCTGTTAAAAGATAAAGTAATCGACGAAAATAGCGAACACTTTCAAGTGTATTTTGATCCAGAAGTGAGACAGACAGTTCTTTTATTAGCTGACGAATCTGGTACATATATCATCGAATCACCTAAACGGATCCATTTAGTTGTACAGCCAACTGGCTCTGTCTTTGCTACTAATTTCACACATATGAAAGATAAACATCGCCAAATCGAAACAAAAAAACACTTCCATCTTATAAGTGTTGTCATTATGACCTTTTTAGCAGCAATCGACCGTAACCAGGCTGCGAGAATCCGCACAAAGCGGGAAGGAATAAGCTATTACGCATTAGAACGTGATGTGAACGACCTCATTATGAATTGGGATAGTATTCTTAAGTCAAAGCCTGACTTTGGTGAAGAAGAACGAATTGATATGAAGGAAGTTGTGACAACCTGGAAATACATGGAGGTCGACACGGATGAAAGTGTTAAGAAAGGCAATAGAAGAACTAGAATTGGTTTAATTGCCAGTAGTATGCGCTTATTAGAGTCAGAGGGTCTTATTGTCATTCTTGACCGGGACGACATACCCAAGGTGATTCCGAAGCAAGAGCTGTTTGAGAGAATTGAATACCTCTATCACGATTATGATCGATATGAAATGTTTAAAAAACTGATAACAAAAGAGGAGGATGAGCATGCCGAAAATCCATCGAATTAGAATTGTTAACCTGAAGTATGATGGCATGCAAAAACAATATAAAGATACCACTTTTAATTTCCATAACAATCAGACCTCAACAAATGGACTCATTGCAATGATGAATGGTGGTGGGAAAGGTGTTTTCCTTCAAACAATCTTCCAAATTCTTAAGCCTGGTACTTCATGGGGAAAACAAAACAATCGTTATTATCAGCAGTTCTTTTTTAACAATAAAGAACAATTCATTCCGTATACGTTTCATGTTGTGATTCAATGGGAATTGGATGGAGCAGATCGCAGGCATCTCATTACAGGAGGAATGTTCTCTGCTGAACAGCGGATCTCGATGAGTGAAGAAAATGGAGATGAAAGGAAAACATTGGAGCAGGAAGCGAAAATCCTTCCCAATATTACCTTTTATACAAGAGACTTTGAACAGAATGAAGAGGCAGCTCTTGAGCATATTCCACTCTTTGAAAATGACGAAGTGGCCGACACAGAAGGCTTGAAGGACTATTTAAAATGGAACGGTTATGACGTTTACAAGGATACGAAGAAGCATTATCGCATCCTTGATACGTACGGAATCAATCGTAAAGACTGGGACATTATGAAGGACATTAACAAGGATGAAGGCGGAGTTGGAAAATACTTTGAGGGAGCTGAGGATGACCATTCTCTGTTTCAAAAACGAATCATTCCTACTGTTAGTGGTGTTCTCCATCGAACGGAACATCAAAAGAACGATTTGGTAGAGATTTTCAAGAGTCAAGCTAGTATTGCAAAGGATCTGCCAGTTCTTTTAAAAAGAGAACAAGCCCATAAAGAGTTCTTAGAAGATATTGTCCCTTTCGAAGAGCATTTAGGAAAAGGGATTGAACATAAAGAAATCGTGGATGAAAGCATAAAGCAAGGCAGACAATTACTTGGTGCCCTTGAACATGTTAAGCAAACAGAAGAAGAAATGTTGGTTACGTTAGAAAAAGACATTGAAAAATTAACCTTAAAGCAAACCGACCTACGTTATCAAAAAGACAACTTAGAGTATGCGTTAGCACACAGAGTTGTCTTGGATTGGGAAAAGAAATTGGTAGAAGAGAAGGAGAAACATTCTTCCTTAGAAGCCGTTGTTCAGGAGAAACAGGAACGAAGAGAAGAGCTTGCTTTTCTTCAGTTATTAAAAGAGTGGAGCGAGTATGAACAAACCATCCGCTCACTTTCACAGCAAATTGCTATATTGGAACAAAATAGTGGTTTAGAGCAAGTGAATCAAAGAATGGATGAAATTAAAAAAGAAGCAGCAAGTCAGTGGCAGCAAGCTAAATTGTCAATTCAAGAAGCAGTGAAGCAGTTCTATGGGTACCAAAAGTATTTAAAGAAAAGTGAAGATGAGCTATCAAGGCAAGAGAAACAAAAGAATAAGGATATCGCAAAGCTTGGTAGTGAAATCGATTTGCTATATTCTCAGATTCATGCCTTCGAATCGAAGGAAGAGGCCCTGAAACAAGAATTTGGTGACCGGATCACATACGACTTACAGGGATTTATTGAGAGTAAATCCAACCAGATTGATGAAAGAAAGGCTAGATTAGAAGAGCTGAAGATAAAAGAGAAAGAATCAAACAACCGACAAAATCAGCTTGCAACATCACATGGAACACTTGTCCAATCTATTCAATTCTCAGAAGAGAAATATCAGGACTTACATTCTGCAAATGAAGCTCAAAAACAAAAAGAAGCAACATTATATGGTATGCTTCATGGTTTACTGGAAGATGTCACGCCACAGTTTACTCATTCTCTTTTATCAAAGTATGCCATCCAGGTAGAAGAAAAACTGAGTCAAAACCGTGAACAAGGTGAGCAAATTAAAAAAGAACTGTGGGAAACACAGCTGGACCACTCCTTAAACGATGAGCACTTTTGGATTCCGAATAACGATGTGAAGGAACTAAAGGAATGGATCGATGTGAAGACTGGCATTGATGTGTTTTATGGAAGTCAATTTCTACAATCTTTAAGTGTGGAGGAAATGGCAAGTAATCTAGTAAAGTATCCACTACTTCCATATGGATTGGTTGTGAGTGGTCATCAATGGCATAAGATTAACCAGCAGGTTCTTTCCGGAAGGATGTTTAAGAGTCCTGTACCGATTTTCTTGCGTGAGGAAATGAATAATGACCACCAAGAACTTTCCTTTGTGATCATTAATGGAACAGAAAGAGACTTATTAACCGATAAAAATCAGTTTACTAGCTGGAAAATTGAGATTGCGAAACAGATAGAAGATAAGAAAGAGATACTTGTTGAAATTGAAAAAACAGAAACATCATTACGTCGTATTTTAAAAGAAATCGATCGATTTTCATCAAGTGAGCTTTCTAGTGATTATGAAAAAGCAATTAACCAGGAACAAAATGCTCTTGTTTCGAAGAAGACAAAGTTAACTGAAATCAAAATACAAGAGGAAAAAGAAAGAAAAATCCAGCTTCAGCTAAAAGAAGAGCTAGAGAAAACAAATCGAAAGATAGAAAAGCTTACAAAAGACGTAGCCTCTTTAGAGGATTTTGAGCAAAAAAAAGTTCTGCATGAAGAAAATAAACGGGTGAAAATAGAAAAAGAGAAACAAAGAGAAGCTTTCACAGCTGCGCAGCAGGAAATAGGAAAAGAGCATAAAAATTTCGTTGAACTCCAAACCAATTGGAAGCAAACCTATTTTGAATGGAAGCTTACAATTGAACAAAATATTAAAGAAATTGCCTTTTTTATCGAAGAAGCGGGTTTTCCTAATGAAGAAAAAGCTGATCTAAGCGAAGAGGTTCCTCATCTTTCACTACATGTGGTAGATGAGCTAAATGGAAGCATTGAAGAGCTAAAACAGCTTCAAAAATCAAAGGAAGAACAGGCTTTCGAATTACTTGTTATTCAGGCGAAAAAGGAAGCGGAAGTAAAGGAACAGAAGAAAATAGAGAAAAAGCTAACTACTCTTAATGAGGATTGGAAGCAAGTTTCAGTACCAGATGAACCGTTACCTATATTGGAAACGATGCTGCAAACCGCTAATCGTGAAGCAAAGAAAGCTGAAAAAGAGGAACGTGAACAAAGTACGGCTGTGACCGTTGCTGAAACGTCCCTAAAACATGCGACCGAACAACGTGGTAAGGCCGGGAAAAAGATTACCAAGCATGAAAAACAGCCGGAAGAATGGGAAGACTTAGACTTAGAGGTAAAAGAGTTAGAAATTAAAGACTTAACTAGAATAACGAATGAGGAAATAAAACAGGCGGAAAAGCACAAAAAAGAGACAGAAACGAATATCACGAATTACGAAGGGGACTTATTGACTCTGTCGGTTATTCTGAAGGAAGAAGCAGCGGCATTTACTGAAAACGATATTGATAAAATAAAGAACCAAGGTAAGGCTAGTATTTTATCATGGTGCGAAGACCATCAAGCGATTCAGGACAAAGGTCAAGAGAAGCATGCAAAAATCGAGCAATCACTGCGTAATGTGAAGCTTACAATCGAAGGTAAGGATTGGGAAGCGCGTTTCAAAAATGAAGTGTTAACTACACTGGACCATATGGATACAAGACATTATCTCCATATCCAAACCGTTGTTAAGAATATGAAGAAGTTCTCACAGAGTGGGTTGGAACAATTAGAACGTGATAAAGAACGAGCAGAGAAGGCGCAAAACTTCTGGGCTAGCCGCGCCAGCATGAAGGTAATGAGCATTTCAGAGGCGATTCGTTCCATGATTGCAAAAATGAGACTTAAAAATGAGCGAGGAACGTTTCCACTTGTCCAACTGAAAGAAGACATTTTACCTAAAAAGGCAGAAGATATTGAGCCGTTATTAAAGCAGCATTTTGTTTCCGCCATTACTAAAATTACGAAACAATTTGACGTAATTGATGATAATAATTTGGCGTTAGACCAAGAAATTAAACAACTTATCAGCGATGAGCAAATTCTATTTGTATCGCTTCGAAACCGATATCCTGAATTACTTGTCTATAACATGAGAACTGATAATGCCTTTATGTACGGAAAACCGCAAAGAGAGCATTATTCAACCTGGCAAACGATTAACCAAGGCTCCAAGACGAAATCCGACGGTAGCGGAGGACAAAAGCTATCAGCCCGAATGGTTATGATGATGATGTTATTATCAGTGAAAAGTGAAACCGACCAAAGCTGGGTTCCGTTAGTCTGCGATAATCCATTCGGACAAGCAGCATCTGCACACGTCCTTGACCCAATATTTGCGGTTGCCGAAAAGCTTAAGTTCCAATTCATCGTGGTTACGCCGCCAGAATTGGTAAAAACCGAGATCAGCCAACGATTTGAAGCCTACTACAAATTGGACTTCATTCGAGAAAAAGGGAAAGAAATTGTGTCAGACACCATTGTTCCAGCTTATCGGATCTACCAGGGTGAGGAAGTTTTACAATAAGAATAATAGTATGTGATACTATAAACTTAGATTTTTAAAAGAAATAACAAAACCTGTGGCTAATATAGGCGGCATTTAGAGGTGGAGTAAATGAATATAAAACATGAAATGAATTTCCCGAAAGATGCGATGCGTGTATTAAAAGAAACAAGCCGTACATTTTATATTCCAATAACATTTTTACAAAAGGAATTAAAACATACAGTTGCATGTGCTTATTTATCCTTTCGAGCAATCGATGAAATTGAAGACCATGAAGAACTGAGCAATGAGGTAAAACACTCAATTTTAACGCAGATGAGTGAATTGTTTAAACAACCATTCAATGGTGAGAAGTATTTACAGATTCTTGAGCCAGTAAAAAGTAAACTGCCTGAAGTTACTCTACGTTTAAGTGAGTGGCTCCAAGCGTGTCCGAAAAGTACACTGCCTTATGTGATGAATGCTAGTAGTGAAATGGCATTCGGAATGGCGAAGTGGGCAAAAGCAAACTGGAGCATCCGTACACGTGAGGATTTAGATGAATACACTTATTACGTCGCGGGACTTGTCGGAGTGATGCTTTCAGATCTATGGGAGTTCTGTGCAGGTGTAAAAGCTGATCGAAACCTAGCGATTGGGTATGGTCGTGGGCTTCAAGCTGTAAATATTCTGCGTAATCAAAAGGAAGATTTAGTGGAACGTGGTGTGAGTTTTGTACCTGATGGGTGGACTCGCAATGAGCTGTTTGAATATGCAGACGAAAACTTAGCCAAAGCAGACGAATATATGAAGTCACTGAACAAACAAAGTATTCTACTCTTCTGCCGTCTTCCACTTGCTCTTGCGCATAAAACGTTGAAGGCAATGAAAGATGGACGTGAAAAAATTACACGTGCAGAAGTAGAACAAACGGTAAAAGAAATTCAGATAGATTAAACATTTGAACATTAATAAAGAGAGCTTGGTAAAGTGGGTTTGCCAAGTTCTTTTATAAAAAGTACGTTTCTAGAAAGTACGCATAGAGGTGAAAGTATGTCTGAAGAAATTAATCAGAGAAAAGCAGAACATATTCACATAGCAATGAATGAAAGCGTGACTGGAAAACAGATTACATCAGGATTTGAGAGGGTCCATTTTATACATAATGCTTTACCAGAAATAGATTTTAAAGACATCGCCTTGAATACTACTTTTTTAGATTATCAGTTAAAAACTCCTTTTTTGGTCAGTTCGATGACTGGAGGAGCTGAGATGGCCGAGAGTATTAATCGAAACTTAGCCATTGCTGCAGAGGAAAAAGGCTGGGCGTTGGCACTCGGTTCTACAAGAGCTTTGTTAGAAAGTGATTACTTTCGTTCGTCCTTTCAGCTAAGGGACTATGCGCCAACCATACCTATCATAGCTAACTTGGGTGCCGTACAATTGAATTACGGGTTTGGTGTGGATGAATGTAGGAAGATTATCGAAATCACAGATGCCAATATGTTGGTTCTTCATTTAAATAGTCTACAGGAAGTACTTCAAACGGATGGAAATACGAATTTTAAAAATTTGCTTTCTAAGATTGAAAAGCTATGTCAAGAACTAGAGGTTCCCGTTGGCGTGAAGGAAGTTGGCTGGGGAATTGATGGGGATGTTGCCAAAAAATTATACGATGCTGGTGTGGCTTTCGTGGATGTAGCAGGAGCTGGCGGTACTTCTTGGAGTCAAATTGAAAAACGGAGATTAACAGATGTGGTTCGAAAAATTGCTGCAGAAAGTTTTAGTGAATGGGGAATCCCAACTGTTGATAGTATATTATCCGTAAGAAAACAGTGTGAACATCAGCCTTTGATCGCAAGTGGTGGCATTGTGAACGGAGTAGATGCAGCAAAGGCGATTGCACTTGGAGCAAACATCGTTGGAATCGCAAGAGGTTTACTAAAAGCAGCAACCGAATCAGTTGATGATGTAGTAGAAATGATGGAAATTAGAGCTTTAGAACTACAAATGGCGATGTTTGGGATAGGTGTATCCAGTATTCAAGAGTTACATGAGACACGTCGGTTGAAAATTGATTAAATGGTAGTAGATTTCGTGGTAAAGAGGTAAAATATCTACTATGAATGAGAAGATGCTCGGGTGATTTTTCGCTTAGAGCATTTTTTTGTGTGTTTTTTTGCTTGTGATTTAGTGATTTAAAAGCTTTACGGTTTTTAATTTTAATTTATGGTTTTTAATTTAAAAATACGATTTTTAATTTGGATTTACAGTTTTTAATTTGAATATACGGTTTGTAATCAGGATTTACGGTTTTTAGCAATTTTGACGCAAGTCTGTCTGTAAAGATATCACCAATTACTTATGGCTGTTTAAAATAATTGGTCCATAAATAGCGAAAAAAACAAGAGGAGGATAACCTCTTGTTTGTTCTTTTCTGTTAGAATTTTGCGTTTTAGCTAGCCAATTTAACCAAAAATATAAAATATAGATTGAATGTTTGCTATAATTTTAATTTAGAAATGTATTTATCCTAAAGTAAGTTATTCTCTAATGATATTTTTATGTATACGATGATGTTCATTCAAATACTTACTATTAAAAAGAATAGAAGGAGAATAAATTTTATGAGTCGCTGCAAAATATGTCTTCAACCTCTTGCATATCTTGAAATTCCAGGCATTTGCTCTACTTGTTCTCAAAAATATGAATTGAAAATTACTAGACTTATTAACCGAAACCAAACAATAACAATTAATGAGTTACGTGATTTTTATTGCGTTCAAAAACGTATTTTTGATTATGAGGAACTAAAGAGTATTTTAGATAAATTAATATTATCTCAACATATAGGTGAAAATGCGGGTATCTATTATCTTTTGCCGCTCGGAATAACACTAATTCAAGAAAGTAATAAAGCAACAAAGCCAAGAATTGAGCCAATCTCTAAAGGGATAAAAATTGTATATAAAATAATTGGACATGATAGCAACAATAGCACGTATAGTACTACTTTTGAAATGTCCATGGATAATCAAATATT
This sequence comes from Ferdinandcohnia jepli, assembly GCF_047246645.1. Lineage (NCBI taxonomy): Bacteria > Bacillati > Bacillota > Bacilli > Caryophanales > Bacillaceae > Ferdinandcohnia > Ferdinandcohnia jepli. The sequence continues at coordinate 35,580 of NZ_JBFOKR010000015.1, read as the reverse complement.
TAATGAAATAGCAGCAATATATTTCGCAAAACAGCAATTGTCATTAATTTGGGATATTCCTACTAATAATATATTTGCAGAAAAAATTTCTTAATTAAAATTAAATACATAATGTACCTAAATTAATGCTATTTTTGGCGTTAGAGTTACTAAAAAAAAGCAGTGGTTAGTTAATTTTTTGAAAAAGTAAAAACCAGCCAAAAGGCTGGTAATGATATTATTAAGGAGTTGTTGTAGTAGTTGGAAAGATTTGTTCGTATTTAGCATCTAATGCGTCTTTTGCGCTCTCGATTTGAGTATTAGCTTCTTGTGTTAATTGTTCTTTACCATCAGCGATATCAGTTGTTGCCTGAGTATTAGCTTCTGTTTGTAGGTCATCGCTATAAGTCTGAATCTCACCCTCTGCGCGAGTTTTCTCTGAATCATTCCAAGTTCCAAGTTCTGAAGCTATTCTATTTTTTAAAGCTGTCATGAAAGTATCTAATTCAGCTAGGGTTGATGTCTCTTTAGCAGAAGTTGCTTGTGACATTTCTCCTGATTCGCCATTCAATATTTTCGTGAAATAAGAGGCAACATTCGCTAAAAGAGGAGATGAACCAAGGGCTGCGCTTGCTCCTACAAATATTGAACCAGCAATCGCTATAGTAGCGACTTTCTTAGTAAGACTGCTGTTTTTTGTATTTGGCTTTGAGAACTTTTCTTTTCTCGAAGATACGATTTCCATTTAGTAATTCCCCCTGAGATTCTATTATTTGAATCTCCACTTGCTTTATACAAGTGGCAACTGGCTGACATAGTGTTGACTATACACCTTAGTCCCTATAGCTTTGCGCCCACATTTTTCAATGTGTTTGCAATTCATATTAAACAACAGAATATACATTAATGTATAGCAGTAAAATATGGGAATGATAAAAGAGTTCTTTAGTTACGATGCTGTTTTTTTTAACGAAGCGACTTAGTTAAATATGAAAATTGTTTTAATACGAAGCTAAACTAAGGTATAATGATTATTAGTCTAGTCTAAAAGTCTTTATAATGTCCGGTATAAAGCATTGTAGCCCTATCTCTCATGAGGTAGGGTTTTTTATTTGTCTATATTATTCAATGGATGCGAAGGTAACGTTAGGGGAAAAGTCAGATTAAAAGTATTTAGAAGCAATTTTACTTTAATCAATTTGAATCATAAAAAGTATAAAAACCCAGAAATGCTAACAAATCATTCGTGAGTCTTTATTCTATGCACGAGAGTTTAACTTTAAAGAGGATTATTGTAAATAGTATAGAATAATTACTAAGATTAAGTAAAAAGTTAATCTGAATAAATATTGATCTATCACTGTAATAACAGAATACTTTACCAAATATTATTTAAAAATGAAGTTAAATAAAACGACTACCCATTTTATTTATTTCATTATTAATTGTCTAATCGAAAATATAGAAAGTTAATGGAAGGAGTTGAGTCTAAGTGGAGACCCACATTTCGAATACTGTAGATTCGCTTAAAGATGACATTATCCAATTTTTACGGGAACTAATACAGATACCGTCTGAAAACCCTAAAGGAGATTACGAGGAAATTTGTTTGTTTCTGCAAACAAAGATGATGTCCTTTGGATTTGAGGTTCAACTTATAGAAGTTCCATTTGAAGAAGTAAGTAAGAGAAATCTTCAGAAGCCAAGAAAAAGTGTCATTGCCACTTTAAAAGGGAAAGATCGAGGAAAAAGACTGATATTTAATGCACATATCGATACAGTACCTGCAGATGATAATTCTAAGTGGAGAAATGGCCCATTTTCCGGTCATATCGAAAATGGAAAAATCTATGGTAGAGGGGCAACAGATTGTAAAGGGAGACTTGCATCTTACATAATGGCGGCAGTTACCCTGCAAAAAGCAGATATTCCATTTGATGGTGATATCATTATTGCGGCTACATGTGATGAAGAGATTGGAGGAGAATTTGGCGCAAAGTATGTAACAGAAAACAAGATTGTTCAAGGAGACATGGCTGTTGTTGAGGGCTATAGCAATATGATTATTCGAGCAATGGCAGGAATCATGAATCTGAAAATAAGTGTTGCAGGAAAACCTGCACATTCGGGATATAAATGGCAGGGAATCAATGCAATTGAGAAAATGTCAAAGTGCATTGAGGCATTAATGGAATTACAGAGTGAACTGGAAAATGAAAAATCATCGATCCAGGGAATGAACTATACAACTCTAAATATAGGTGTCATTAAAGGTGGTACGAAAATTAATGTGGTTCCAGGGAGCTGTGAGATAGATATTGATTTCAGGGTGATACCTGAGCATACACTAGATGGGGTTTTCTTACGAGTAGAACAAGTGCTCCGTAAGTTACAAGAGCAAGATCATGAGTTAGAAATTCAAATTGATAGATTAAGAGGTTTCGAGACCAATCCTACAGTTGTGGAAGAAAATTCACCTTTGATTACAGAACTGCAAAAAGCAGTTAGGGAAGTCTCAGGAAAAGAATTACCTGTAGTAGGAGTATTAGGTCAATCAGATGCAAGATATTTTATCGAGCAAGGCATACCTACAATTAATTATGGACCAGGGACCAATCAAAATAATCTCCATGGTTTTAATGAGTTCATAGAAATTGATGATCTTATTGAAACGACAAAAGTGTTAGCAACTTTTTCAAAAAACATTCTTCAAAAAGGAGAGGGAATATAATGTCATTTTTAAAACAGGAGAGGATTGCAGCGAAAAGCTTTTTTAAACCATTTATAATCCAAAGTTTTACAGTAAGTAATGATGAACAGACTATTATTTTCAGTAGTAATATAAGTGGGGGATACCACCTTTGGGGGCTTGATGTGAATCATCCATTCCCATACCCACTCACCTCACATAATCAAAATACAGAATCGATTCATGTTAATGAAGATTTAATACTATTTGCCAGTGACCATGATGGCGATGAGAATATGCAGATATATGCAACAACCCTTTTAGGAGGAGAACCTAAACCAGTCCTTGTAAAAGAAGGAACAAAGCATTTTCTCCACAGTACATCCGGCAACAAAATATATTACTCATCAAACAATGAAAACCTACTTTACCTCAACGCCTATGAATACAACTTTGAAACAAACGAAGAAAGATTGTTAAATGTTGGAGAAATAGCGGAAACACACCTGCTTGCAGTAAGTCCAAATGAAACTGCATTTGCTTATATCACAAAACATAATCACTCTCATATGCATGCATTTATTAAAAAAGATAATAAAAAGATACCTATCATCAGTAATCCGGAATTCGAATATCGAGTGGCAGCAGTCCAATTCGTGAACGAGCAAGAGGCATATGTTGTCACGAATTATGGAAAGGAATTTAATTATCTAGCAACGTTTTCTCTTGAAACTGGCGCCCTTGTTCCTATTTTAGAAGTTGCAAACGAGGATATAGTGGAGATTCAAAATAATAATGGATATGTATACTTGCGTACCATAAAAGGTGTCCGAGATAATTTATATCAATTTTCTGTTGAAAATTCACACTTACAAAGAATTGAAATACCAATAGATAGTATTGAACAATGGGTTATTACTGAGAGTGGAACAATTTTTATCAGTGGTTCTACATCTAAAACGCCGGAAAATATTTATCGAAGAGACTATTCAGGTGAATGGAAACAATTAATGGTTAATAGAATACCAGGTATCTCGTATGAAAGCTTAGTTGATTCTGAAATAGTTACATATCTTTCATTTGATGGACAACTTATTGAGGGATTGTTTTTTAAGGCAAAACCTGAAAATCAAAATGGTTATACAATCGTGTACCCTCATGGTGGTCCACAATTCGCTGAGATAAAAAAGCGATATGATAGCCTTTTTCAGTACTTTGTTAATCTAGGATATAATCTCTTTTGCCCTAATTTCAGAGGGACTCCTCATTATGGTACCTCGTTTATGAGAAAAATAGAAAGAGACTGGGGAGGAGGTCCTAGACTAGATATTCTTAGCGGAATTGAGTGGGCTATAGAAGAAGGGAAAATTGAAAAAGGAAAGGTCATCGTTTTCGGTGCCAGCTACGGAGGATATATGTCGTTACTTTTAGCGGGTAGACACCCTGACTATTTTCAGGCATGTATCGATTTATTTGGTCCTAGTAATTTATTTACATTAGTAAATGACACACCAGAGCATTGGAGAGCCAGAATGGATTCGTGGATTGGGAACCCTGTTAGAGACCGCGAAAAACTGATAGAAGATTCCCCGTTAACATATACTGACAACTGGCGTGTGCCTCTATTAGTCATACAGGGTGCAAATGATCCACGTGTAAAACGATCAGAATCGGAACAAATCGTAAACGCCTTACGAGCTAAAAACATCGAAGTTGAATATATGGTATTTGAAGATGAGGGCCATGGATTCTCGAAAAAGAAAAATGAACTATTGGCAATAGAAAAGATAGAACATTTCTTAAAAGCATTTATTTAAATATGAATGATAGACCTCACCATTTATCTTATCAGGCTGGATCTAACAAAGATGGTATGAAGTCTGTCCATATAGCTCTAGAAAATCTAAATAAATATGACGCTATAAATTTCGCTGAAACCTTTAAGACATGAATTCGTATACATAGTAGATGGTCTTATAAGGGGGTTGCTATCTTGTCAAACCAAGTTGATCATATTATTAAGATTATAAAGGAGCTTAAGGAATCTCCTAGTAAAGGGAAGAAGCTTAATCTAGATAAGTTTGAGCGTGTTGTAGGAAATGTGGATTCCTTCTCCGAGAGTTGTGAAGAATGTCAGAAACATATGCTTAGATTAGAGAATCATATTATACAAGTAAAAGAGAATGTCGGTACTGTTGACGAAACAATTACTAAACAACATAAGCAATTTATTAGTTCCGTTACTTCTCATCTTCATAAGAAACATAAGTTGGTATCAGAAGGAACTTATTTTACAACTTTTATGTCCATAGGGATTAGCTTAGGTGTCGCGTCCGGCTTAACTATGTTGGATAATATTGGTTTGGGAATAGCATTTGGTATGAGTATTGGTACAGCAATTGGAATTGCCATGGATGAAGATGCTAAGAAAAAAGGGAAAATGATATAGATTCTCCCATAATTATTAAAAATCACCTCATTAGATTGAGGTGATTTGTTTTTTTATGTCTGGTCTCTTGTTCGTATTATTAGAAGGTTGATAGTCTTTCCTATTAGTTATTAACTTAAAATATTAATATGAAAACATTAACAATAGAGAACTAAACAATCTAGGAACGAGCAATATTAGAACTAAACCAGTGAACACATATGTAACATATTTTTTCCTATCTACACCTTCTTTTAGTTCCCACAACCCAATCGTAATAAAATACAAACCTATCATTATAAATATTTCAGGCAACAAACCAACAAGATAATTCATTTTAAAATCCCCTTTAGAATAATTGTTCTTCAATTAATATAGAATCATATTAACATAATATTCCAAATACCTATACAATTTTTGCTCTGAGCGCTTGTTTCAGAAATAACTGGTATGGCAGTAATATGACTAACTAAAATTAAATAGTACTTTAAAAATAAAAGATGTAGACAAAGTAATTTTTGTTATCTATCTCTTATTTTTTTACTTTTTGCACAGATCACTCCAATAGCCTCTAAAACACAACTATTTACCTAGAAACTCTACAGTATAATAAGCCGTATATAGTAGTAATTTCAGGAATAATATGTAAAGTTTTTTTAGAAAGGAACAGAAAATGGAAAACATCACTTTAGAACAAGTTGAGAAGGAAGAGAAAAAGCGTTCAAAGAAAGACTTTTTAATAGCTATACCAACTATTGCAGTTGCGTTTGGTTCGATTTGGGCGTATGTAGAGGGAATGGAGTATTTACAAATCAAAACATTTTCAACAGAGGACTCATTTTTAACAGTAACAATTTCAAGTTTTTTGTACCATATTATGATTGTTATTTTATTTTTACTAATTTTTCCAATGGTTGGTGAGTTTATTCTTAGTAACCGTTCCAAACTAACCGTTAAACAACTTATGAAAAGAGTTTTAGTGTTGGCAATTCCATGTATACCTGTTATGTATTTATCTTTTTATAGTTATATAGATATTGGAGAACAATCGATTACATATGATCCATTTTGGCCAGGAGAGAAAAAAACGTATGCGTGGGAAGATATTGAATCGGTTGTGATTGATGAGGCGAGCTACCGAAATAAGAGATTTGATTATTATGTGAACTTTATAGACGGTACCAGCTTAGATATCTGGGGAGACACCAGAATGAATATAGAAGAGTTAAAACTGGTGGATGATAAGGTCAGGGCAAACGGAATACCCAAATATATCAACGAACCTCCTTATGAAAAAGGACTAAAAGATGCTTATGGAGATCATCCAGAAGAATATAAAATTGTACAGCAAGTAATCAGTGAATAATAAACTACTTTCAATTTAAGTGAAACTAACAAGAGGAGTTGTAAAATGGCATTCGATATCAATGAACATTATGATTTTGATACTTTTTATTCAAGAGAAAAAGATTTAACTTACTCTAATATTTATACAAATAAAGAAAAATGGGGAGCTATTATTGTTTGTGTTTTCTATTTTAGTATAGTAGCTTTTTTAATTGGAGTGGCCATATATGTGGTAATTTGGGAGTCTTTAATTTGGCCTGTATTTATAATAGGATTAGGCGCGCTGTTACCGATAGGGATAGCAATAGCGGTCACAACTAATTTCCGAAAGATTTTAACCAGCCGAGTATCCATTGAACTTAATCAAGAAGGCTTTACCCAAACAATAACAAATCGAAAAACACAAGAAGTACAGGAAATACATCTCTCGTTTAAAAATATGGAAAGTGTAACTCTGGGACGCCATCTTTACGTGGTCAGTGGGAGAAAACACAGTCCAGGCACATATTGGCTTAGTATTGAAGTAGCCATGAAGGGAGTTACGGTTGATGGGAATATGGTTTTAAAACGATTCCCTTTAAAAAATCCAGATGAAATTCAGCTTTGGATTGAGCAATTTCAACAAAACAATATCCCAATCTACTATATTGATAGATTACTAAAGGATCTACCATTAGAGGAGTACGACAAACTTGATAAGTTGAGATATCCAGTAGAAACAGGAGATATTCGACTAGCCTATAAAACTGAGGACCAAAAGGCACCTCTCAATTGGGATGGGAAGAGGATTTATCATTAATTAAAACAAGGTGAAAATATGAAAAAAGTAAATTACAGAACTAGTACCATTCTTGGACGTCTAGTAATATGTGCAATATTTATTGTTCCGTCAGTATCTCTGATCCTAGCCGGCTTATTTTTAGATGCATCAGCTATACGGAAAATTATTTCTATCGTTGCTGGTCTTGTTGGAATCGTGTTTTGTGGCAGGATATCTATTATGCTAATAATATTGTTACTGACTAATAAAAAAATGTTCAGTTATGACAACGAAGAAATCTTTGTCAAAAACAAACATATCAACATCGAAAAAATAAAGAAAGTTGATGTAGAGAACAATATTCAAACTGGATATTTAGAAATTAGAACTCCGGCATATGTCCTTTATTCAGCAGATGGTGAACGTATTTATATACCGACTTTCTATGTGGTTGCTAAGAAGGACTATCCAGTTATTCTTCAAACACTTAAAGATATTGTAAGTGATAAAAGTAAAAGATAGGGTTAGGAACTAGTAAATCTGAGATATGCGTGATTCTTATCAGGGGAACTTTGAAAACCAAACAAATTTCATTAACGAACATAAAGAATCAGATGAATTTACAGGAGGAGTAGAAGAAAATCTGGTTTTTAACTAATTATTGCTCGGGTGGAATTTGGAGTTGATATTTTAGGAGTTTCTAAGTCGATAGAGAATTTTTTTACCATAGTTCAAGATATTAAAAGGAAACGCTAGTACCGTCCTAACGTTTCCATCTTCACTATAGAATTTTTTTAGCAATAATCTCAGTTGCCTTTTTCGGATTAAGTCGATATAAAATGTCCATGATTTTCGAGTCGTTTCCAGCTAATACTCGGTATTTTTTATCTTCTATTCCTTTAATTATGATGGATGCTGCATCTATTGGGCTGAGCAGCTTATAGGAATGATTGTCAGCACCAGCTTTCTCTACTTTCGCTTTTTCAACGAGGTCTGTGTCGACTCCACCTGGTATGATGAGTGTTACACCTACATTGGTTTTTCGAAGTTCGGAGTGGAGTGCTTCTGTAAACATTTTTACAGCTGCTTTTGAAGCACAGTAGATGGTTTGCTGCGGTATTGGCAGAGATCCTCCCATGCTTGCTACATTTGCAATATGGGCTTCCGGTCTCGATAAAAGATGAGGTAAAAAGGTTTTACACATATATAACGTTCCGTTGAAATTGACATCCATTACCCATTGTATTTGTTCATACTCAAGATCATTTACACTAACAAATGGTTGAATGATTCCGGCATTATTGATGATTCCATCCACGCTTCCGTGAGTCTCGATAATCTCTTCAGGAAGTTTTTCCACATCATCTCTGTTTGCGATATTTGCCGTGTGTATAGACATCCTGTCACCATAGATATCTGAAAATGTCTGCAACTTCTCTCGTCCATTCTTGTGGATGATAGCTGCGACTTTTGCTTCCTTTTCCAACAGCTGCCGAACGAGTTCCCTCCCAATTCCACCACCTGCACCAGTAACGACAATGACTTTATCTACTACTTTCATCGTATTCCTCCATAGTAAAAAATAATTACTCGATATCATATGTTCGGTGTGAGTTAAAATGCCGATTTATTAATAAGATTTTTATATGAAATATTTGTCATTTAATGATGAGGGCCATAGAAATTATAAGGTGCTGGATATAGAATTCAATTACGTCATCTGACCCAAAAAGAGTCTCCGGATTCCGGTGACTTTTGGTTAAAACGATAGATTCAACCACTGTCTGTCACCTTAAATAAAATCTTATTCTATTAAGAAGAACGAATAATTCCTCCATTAACATGTATGACTTGACCAGTTACATAATATGAATGATTAGTGGCTAGATATACAAATGCTGGTGCGACTTCAAAGGGTTGTGCTGCCCGTCCCATTGGTATATCCGTACCAAGTGTAGCTACATGATCAGCGGGATACGTACTTACAGTAAGAGGAGTCCAGGTTGGTCCGGGTGCAACGGCATTTACACGAATTCCTTTATTTGCAAGTGATAATGCCAACGACCGAGTAAATGAAACTACAGCTCCTTTAGACGAAGCATAATCAAGGACATTCTTATCTCCTTCGTAGGCAACTCTTGAGGCGGTACTTATAATCGAACTCCCTTGTTTTAAATAGGGAAGAGCTACTTTCGTCATATAAAACAGCGGGTATACATTGGTTCGAAACGTATCTTCGAGCTGTTCGTTGGATACATCCATTATATCCTTCGTGTAGGGCTGCACAGCAGCATTATGAACCACTATATCTAACCTACCATATTTTTCAATTGTTCGAGCAACAGTGAATTCCGAAGTACTTGGATTTCGCAGGTCGCCTTGTATAAGTAGACAATTAGTATTAAATTGTTCCACGTATTTCTTAGTCTCGTTTGCGTCTCTCTCCTCATTAAAATAGACTATCGTTACGTCAGCGCCTTCTTTGGCAAATGCTACCGCTACTGCACGGCCAATCCCACTATCGCCTCCTGTAATAATGGCTACTTTTCCTTTTAGTTTTCCGCTCCCTGTAAAGCCGCTGTAATCAAATATTGGCCGTGGAACCATTTGCCACTCCAAACCAGGCGCATGTTCCTGGTGTTGTGGGGGAAAGGCAATTGGCTGCTGTACGACCTTTTGAACAACACCAATATAAGGATAAACCGGGTAGTCTTGATGCATATTTGTACTTCCTTTCACAATGAATTATGATTCAGAACTTTTATATATAAAGGGGAGACTCATGACCTCCATGGTTTCAATTTAGATGTATAGTATGCCAATTGGGCTACTAAAGTGTTTGGGGATAGTAATAAAGAGCATGCAGAAATTGTAGTTATTAATGATAATTCTAAAAAACTGTCAAATTAACACTTTTTATATAATTTCAGGGATTTTTTACTATCTACCTTATAGTACTTTTTTACCTATTTTTACCTTTTGAGGTAAGATATACTGTTACTATGTAAGTAGAACGATACATAGGAGTTGAACAATGAGTAAAGTTACGAATCATTATGTAGACCCTTTTGATGAAGTGTTGTTGGCGGCTATTGAGAATCCACAGAAGCGGTATGAGTTTTATCGAGCTTTTTTGGAGTTAGATTTATTTGTGATTGGGACGGTTTCAGATGAAAACAGTACCAAAGGTGATGACCCGACCCTTTTGTTAAAGCACATAGAGGTAGATGGGGAATTAGTCCTACCGGTTTATTCTAGCTTAGAAAAATTCAATTCTATTTTTAAATCAAACTATAACTATGTACAAATTAGTACAAGGTATCTTTTAAAATTAATTGATTTTGATTCACCATGGGTACTGAATCCGGGCTTTGACCTTAGTAAAAAAATAATCCCAGAGGAATTGGAAACTCTTCGAGATGGGAGAATTCTGCATTATTATTTTGATGAGCTAAGTCCTGATGAAAAGGTACAGTACCTAACGGATCAGATTACAGAGATTGACGAAGAAACAATGAATTTTATTACATCTTGCTTGCGTGAATATTCATCTGTTAAAAAAGCCTATTTAACTAATATTTTTAATCCTGCAACAGGAAATCAACCGTTCCCGTTAATTGGACTGAAGGTGGAAGAGGTTACGAGGGAAGAGTCAAAAAAAGTGATGCAAGAGGTTTTTAAAAAGGTAAATAAGAATCGTACTAGTGAGCAACAGATTGAATTTGTAATCCTTGATGAAATTCTTCCACTTACCCACTCACTTGAAGAACGGAACGAACCGTTCTATACACGGACATCCATAGATGATTTAAAATCAATGTTTCATTAATAACTCGAAAGGAGGATACTCCATTTGTCACAAATAAAGGTTAAGGTAGATAATGTCAGATCGACGAATAACAGTGTGAAATCGTCAGCTTCTACAGCGTCAAAAGTAGCTGGCCAGATTTCGAGCGTGAGCCATTCTATTGATAGTGAGATCTCTAGCCGTAGAGGAATTCATTCTCGTATAAACCAGTCTGTAAGGGCAATAAACGATATAGAAAAAAGGTTAAATGAGATTTATAGTTTTATTGATGTCTCGATGGATAGCTATGTAAGCGCAGATAAAACAGCTAAATCCCGAGAAGTTCCTGGAACGGAAAAGAAATCCGCATGGGACAGATTTAAGGAGGGCTTTGGCGCATTTCTTGATGGCGCAAAAGGTTTCGGTAAAGGCCTTTGGGATTCCGTTGTTTCAACAGTGGAAGGGATCTGGAATGCGATTACCCATCCAATTGAAACAATTAAAGGAATTATTCATGTTATCACGAACCCGATAGATACAGCAAAGGCTGTTTGGGACGCGATAAAAACCTCGTGGAATGAGGATGTCATAAATGGTGATGCTGAAAGCAGAGGAAATTGGTTTGGTCGTGCTTTTGGTGATATAGCTCTAGCGCTTGTCGGAACAAAAGGTGTTGATAAAGCAGTTAAAATGATAAAAGCAAATGTTCAACAAAAGAAAGGCGGAGTTCATGTAACTGATGGCAGCGACACCAAAATAAGCGGTATTTCCGATAACGCATTTAGAAATCAAATTGATACTGAGTTAAAGAAACATGGACTAACCATTAACCAATTCAACGAACTAAAACTAAAACCGGTGGCTGAATTAACGGATAAAGAGGTCTCGATGATGAAAGAAATCCGTGACGCTGTTGCGCCGATAACTAGAGACACACAAATACAAAAGACAATACCTGCCGGTGATATCGAAAAATATCTATCCGGTACTTATGCAGAAATCGGCGGCTATGTGGCTAAACTGGATGATGTAGGTCATATAAAAAGCTATGATGATGTAGTTGAATCTTCCCGTTTGGATTACACATCCTGGGACGGCAGCAGGCCGTTTCCTGAAAACGGAGAAACATATGGGAAAATTGTATTTACTTCTGATAGAGTGGATAATATAGACATTCCATATGGTGAACGCTTTGGAGGAGACAACACAGATGGCCCACCGTGTACATTGAATGGTTTCACTGCTTCAAGAAACGGAGAAGTGATCCCTGAATTTAGATTCGACGGAAGATACCTTCCAGAAGATGGAGCAGAATTGTATGCTGTTACTAATGGAGTGGAGCAGTTAGTCGGAGTATTTGATGCAAAACTAGGAAGATTTGTTCCAGTAGAATAGGAGATGAATGTAAAGATGGCTCGAAAAGGCAATTATACCAACTATAACGGTAAAGAATATAAGATTGTAAGAACGAAAGAAAGTGAAATATTTCTACTAAGCAATGATAATCAAGATGTAGAAAAAGGATTTGAAAAATATGCCGAGGGCGTATATCAAAAGAAAGTAAATGAATCAGAACTTACAGATGTATTTTATGTCCACCCAGTTGGAAAATATAAAGGACATGAATTTGATGTGATAGTTAATCAAAGTGGAGATAAAGTGAACCTAGGGACGAATAATGCAAAGCTTGCAGAAGAACTAGGGTTTAATCGTACTGACAAATTTTATTATGAAAAAGTAGTTTCTGCTGATGAAGTTGTAATTGATGAAATAAAGAAAAGTACTGTTATCTAGGTTTTAGAGGTAGTTTATGTAAAAAAGTCCAAAAATGTTGGGTTAACAGCATTTTCGGGCTTTTATTTTTGTGCTGGAAACATACCTCTTAAAAGAATAACAATTCCTAATGATATTGCTGATTCAATCATTTTCCAAATGACAAAAAACTCATTAACAGTTCAAACATTTACAGTAGATAATGGACAGATTCTTTAAAATGCTTCTTGAATAAAAAACTTAATATAAGGGACGGTTCGAGACCACTGAAAAAGCAGTCATTTAAAAAAGTTGCACTTTTTCAGCAGTCTCGAATCGTTTCTGTGTTTTGTCGCAATTGCACCAAGCTTAATAGAGGGAAAAGATGGTTATTAATAGAATAAGTATGAGAAGTAAAATAGTACGTTTGACAAAATATGAGTGGCAAGAGGAAGGGGTACATATGAGTAAAATCATTTTATCTACAGAAAGTGGAGCTGATTTACCTAAGGATTTAGCAGAAAAACATAATGTTCAAGTAGTCCCGATGCACGTTATTATGGATGGAGAGGATCATTTAGACGGTGTGTTACCGGTAACGGATATTTATGAGTACCATACTCACACAAAACAAATTCCTTCTACAACAGCCACGAACATTCATGAGTACCAACAATTTTTCAAAAAAATCAAAGAAGACTTTCCTGATTGCACCATTATCCATATCGGTTATACGTCAAAAGCCTCTTCTTCTTTTCAGAACGCCGTCATAGCAGCTGAAGATTTTGATAAAATCTTTTTAATTGACGCTTTAAATGTAACCGGTGGCTTAGCCGCAATCGTCTTGTTTGCTGCAACAATACTAGACGAGAATCCTACGATAGAACCTGAGCTCTTGTCCAAATTAATTCAAGAAAAAGTTCCAAAATCAAAGCTAGCTTTTGTTCCCGGTAACTTAGATTTCTTAAGAGCTGGTGGACGTGTAAGTAATACGGCTTATATCGGTGCAGCTTTGTTAAAAATAAAGCCTCGTATTGATTTAATAGAAGGAAAACTCGTTTCTACGAAGAAGTATCGCGGAAACATGACTGTAGTGACAAAAAAGCTTATGAATGATTATTTGACTCAATACAACATAGATCGAGGACAGCTTTATTTGATCTACTCCCTTGGGTTAGATGAAGAGATAAAGCAAGAAATGGATAAAATGGCGAGAGACAATGGTTTCAAGCAGGTTACATGGATACAAGCAGGGGCGATGATTTCAACACATGCAGGTCCTGGTGGATTTGGAATTGCGGGTTTGGAGGTTTAGATAAAGGAAAACCATCCAAGAACATTGAAAAAGTAGTCACTTTTAAAACAACATTTTATTTAGGCGGGACATTCCGTGGAGTGCCAGGCAAGAAATGTAAGAAGGAAAAGAGTGAAATAAAAGTAGTATAGAAATGGGACCATAAGTAACATATAGGGAATATATTTAAATGAGAAGTATAATATTTGCTTCTCATTTTTTATAAAATTAAAAGTCAAATAATTTCGATACAGGTTTACATAATATTTTTATATCAAACTAGCTGTTTTAAAATGTGAACGGTAGAAAGACATGGCATACCTAACCCTCTTAGGGAATTTATACGTTCTAATACCCATTATCTTTTTGCCATCCTTTTAAACTATGACTTTTCAAGTCTCTTACCATCCAATACAGGTAAGAGGGAAGTAAAATACCACCGAGCGATAAAGATTGAGTTTGTAGCTGCAAGCACCTGATACAATGGGGCAAACTCCTTTAAAAACGGTATAAATCGCTCAATAAGTATAACGGGTACAAAATAGTAGAAAGCGAGTATTACAAATCCAAGCAGAACGTTTCGAACGAGAATAGGATTCTCTACTTCTTCTGCTAAGTCTTCAATCATCTCGTTGAACGCTTCAGCAAATCCGCGCATGATATATGGCGAAATCATCGCACATATTAGTAGTAAGGGTATCTTATAAAGAGGTATTCCCACATACGCTATATCCCCAATGTTTGGTAGTAGGGCTAGTATCATTAAATCAAAATAGTTCCAAAATATAATAAAGATTACAAATACACGAATGACTCTTTCTGTTTTAATAATGTTCATGTAATCACTCCATTCGTTTCTGCGTAAAAAATCCGGTTAGATTTCATTTTGTTTATGAAAGAAATTCTTTTGTTCCATCTTTGTTTCTCATTGATTTAACTCTAGTAAGTCTCCTCTTATTGCGTTCATTTGTTAACGCACACCTTCAAAATATAGGAATAATGTGTAATACGCAAAACAAGACAAATAGTTCCATTTTTTAATAACTTTTCATTTTTCTACAGAAATTTTATTCGACAATAACTTTACAATCGACAAAAAATACGATTGTCGAAATCTGTGGGATGCCTCATTTGAGAGTAAAATCAGCTATGAAAATTTGAAAATAATACTTTCTGTAAAAAAATTCCCAAAAATGTAATGGAAAATAGGCCATAATCTATTCATCTTGGGATATGGACACATACACTACTTTTGAAACTATATGAGGAGGGAATTGAATGGAAAGACAATTTTTTGGAGGTCCAATGATGTATGGAGGTTACCCTGGATATGGAATGGGGTATGGAGGTTACCCATTCCACCATCATCACCATCACCACGGATATGGCGGATATCCGTCCTATTATCACCATCATCATCACGGATTTGGGGGACATCATTATTACCAACAACCGTGGTTTGGATATCGTTAATGAATTTAGATCACCTGCTAACTGCTTCTAATGAAACTTTGTAAAAACGACTGTTTTAACAAAATCTGTGTTTTAATGGAGGAATGAAAGTATGTATAATGAACTTGCGCCTGTTCAAGCGCAACCAAGTGATGAAAGAATTTTTGGAAGAAGACCGTTTGGATTTGGAAGACCGTTCGGATTTGGATTCGGTAGACCGTTCGGTTTTGGCAGACCATTCGGATTTGGATTCGGTAGACCATTTGGCTACGGTTTTGGCTTCAATCCATTTTTAGGTGGAGTAGTTGGAGGGTTATTAGGTAGTGCATTGATAGGGCCATATGGATATGGATATGGATATGGCGGTTATCCGTACGGCTACGGTTTTGGTGGCTATCCTTACCCACCTTACTTTTGGTAATATCAATATAAAGTAAAGAAAAGCTCAGTCATAGACTGAGCTTTTCATCTTCATAGCATATTATGAGAATTCTAAATCGTAGATTAGTGTTTACTACAGAATAAAACAGGCAACATAGTTGTAGCCCGTTTTATTTTATCACCTATTATTTTTTATTTTTCATTAACAAAAGCTTGCTCCGATAATAATTAGAAGAATAAACAATACAACGATTAAGGCAAAGCCTCCTCTGAAACCATAGCCGCCATAACCGTATCCATATCCTCCACAACCATATCCACCATATCCAAACATAATATCCCTCCTTTTCTATGGTTATATATATGATGGTACCTCCCATATAGATAGGGTTATCGCCTAGTTATTCAAAAAAAATCAGGTTAGACAAGACATTTTTTTATTACAGAGTTACCAAGTACCATTTCCAGACATGAGGAACAAATAGGCCATGTGCAGCATAAGGTGTAAAAAGGATACGACAAGATATCGGATAGAAGGGTGTAATCATATGCCATCAGTTGTAATTAACTTACATTATTTAAAAATTAATAGTATCTCTGGCAACGGTTCCATCACTATAGGTGAGGCAGCGTATAATAGTCCAACAGCCTATAATAAATCTCAAGGATTGAATGCATCCTACGGTGATACCTCTCCAACAGAGGCAATTATGGAGAATTTATTAAACGATCCTGATGTAAACGATCAAACTGCGATTGGTAACACGGACAACGCTTATGTTAATCCAAGAATACCAGTACCGCCACCACTTCCTCCAATCTAGAAGAAAGGAGATACTGACATGCCATATCAAATTAATATCTTTAATGTAAAGGTAAATGGAGCTAATCAAAACGGAAATATTGACATAGGACCTACTGTGCATAACAGTCATACAGCTAATAGTAAATTCATTGGAGCGAATATATCACTAGGTGATTTTTCACCAACTTCTGCAGTATTAAATTCCGGGGTAATGGACTCAGATGTTAGTGACCAAGACCAAATAGCAAATCCTTCTATGCCTATAGCGAACCAAATATAAAGGAGCTTTATCATGGACATAGAAAAAATAAGAAAATGGTTACAAATAACCAATGAATATAAAAAGACCGATTTTTGGACGCGTGTACTCGAAGAAAAATACCCTGATGACATGCGAGTAGAAACTCAATATCAGCCAAAATACGATCTATATCAAAATGAACAATATAACTTTATCATTATTGAAATACCTGGTGTACAACGTGAACAACTTTCCCTCCATTTAATCTCGAATTTACAATTGAAAGTAAGTGGAATCATTCATCCTATATTGCCACTAGAAAAAGAAATTAAACGGGAAAGAACATATGGTGCATTCGAGCGAATTATTAACTTACCTGAAGCTGCCTACACTCAACACATGCACATTCAAATAAATAATGGCTTACTGCAAATCTCCTATCCTCGCAGGGTGGAACGTGTTCAATTTCAATAGAAGAAAGATAAAACAAAATAGGGAAATATAGTGGTATAAGCAACTTAATTTTATAGCTAATTGATAAAACTCACGTTACTAATCGTGGGTTTTTTAATGTATACATTACTTTAAATTGCCAATCTGTTAAATCTCAGTTTATAAAAATTAAATAATAAGGTGAAAAAGGACAAACAGTTACATAATTTTTGCGTTGCCGACTTTTTCTACAATATTTTCATTCGACAAAAATCTTATTATCGACATAATTATCCTTTTGTCGAAATGCGTATTGTTTTTATTAGTTTATTGAAATAATAAGAGAGTTATATAGTTATATATTGTTGGGAAAAGTGATAAAGCTTTACCGTGTCGCCTGTCAGGTGCTTTTTATGAGACGAAAAAATAAATATTCCAAATCATTCAGTTAATACTAACCAATATGCTATAGTAAATAAGCCTTTGAACAAACAAACTGGCATTATGATAAGAAAAGAGACGTGATGAGCCTTGCTAGATTTTTTACAACTTGGTATTCGAAAAGAGATTAACCATACATTGAAGTCATTAGGTATTTTGGAACCAACTCCCATTCAAGAAAAGACGATTCCATCAGTACTTAAAGGGAAGGATGTGATTTCAAAAGCACAAACTGGAACAGGAAAGACATTGGCTTTTGTTCTTCCAATTCTTGAAAAGATTGATGTGCACGAGTCGGAAGTGCAAGCCCTTATATTGACCCCAACCAGAGAATTAGCTCTGCAAATTTCAAAAGAAATTAAGAAAATGATGGAGAACGTAGAGGGTGTCAATGTATTAGCTGTATATGGTGGACAGGATGTTGAGCATCAATTAAAAAAGTTAAAAGGGGCTCAGCATATTATCGTGGCAACACCTGGTCGGTTATTAGATCATATTCGCCGTGGAACGATTGACCTTTCAACGATTAGGATGCTTGTGATAGATGAGGCTGACCAAATGTTGCTTATGGGTTTTCTTCCAGAGGTAGATGACATCATTAGTGAAACATTTCCATCTAGACAAACAATGCTGTTCTCTGCAACAATGCCTAACGAAATTCGCTCTCTTGCTAAAAAATATATGAACGAGCCAGAGTTCATCGAAGTGAAAGCAAAAAAGGTAACGGTTGAAGAAATTAAACAGGTTGTAATTGAAACCACTGACAGGAGAAAACAAGCAACATTATTTCATTTAATTGAAGAACATCGTCCTTTTTTAGCGATTATCTTCTGTCGTACAAAAATCCGTGCTAAAAAGCTGCATGAGGCATTGATTGCCAACGGGTATGAATCAGACGAGTTGCATGGTGATTTAACGCAGTCGAAACGTGAAAAAGCAATGAAACGGTTTCGTGAAGCGAAAACACAGTTTCTAGTTGCAACAGACGTTGCTGCAAGGGGACTTGATGTAGAAGGGGTGACACATGTCTACAACTATGATATCCCACATGATGTTGAAAGCTATGTTCACCGGATTGGAAGAACTGGCCGTGCAGGTGGCGACGGGGTTGCCTTTACATTAGTGGCTCCTAAGGATATGGAATTTCTACGAATGATTGAAAAAGGGATTCATCAAAAATTCGAAATACAAGTGATTAAGGGCGTAAGTATCCCAGATCGTGAGGATTATCAGAGAGAAAAAAGTGAGCAAATGAATAAAACGAAACGCCCTGAAGGTAGAGGAAAAGACAGAAGTAAAGGTGCAACGTTTTCTTCAAGTAGAGAACCTAATAATAGGCGTTCAAAAAGCAATTCAACGAGAGGTAGAAAACGTACTCGCTAATGAGCTACTTATACAAAATGGATGGCCAAGAATGCTTTAGTCCAGGGGTAAGGCACTAAATTCAGGAGGATACACCCATGTTACAAAAACAAATGAAAAATTACATATCATCAGAGTTGTTGAGTAAAGAGCAACAAATAGCATTATATCAAGAGGAAAAAGAGTACATAGAAAAATATGAATTGATTTCAAATGACGTTACATTAATAGAAAAAGACCCCACTACACGTTTCCGTGAAGCTTACATTGAAAGATGCGATAAAGAAACAGAAGAAACACTTTCTAAAGAATCCTATGATTTTTTAGAACAAGGTATTGACTACCTTCAAAAACATAAGAATGAATTTCTATATTTTGAATCAAATTGGTTGGAACTAATCGGCGTGGATGCAATTGCGTTTGAAGTGAATGATGTTTTTGGCACATACGACGTCATGGTAGGATTGAAGCTGCAGAAAAAGTTTGAGACATCTCTTAAAGAAAACCTAAGAAAAGAATTACAAGGAGAAAAAGCAAAATTTGAGTTGATGTTTAATCAAGGTGATGGCCTATGGGACATGAATTTTGCTTTGAATTACGTGAATGGGTTTAAAGAGGAGATGTCATTAGAGGAAGCATATAGGCTAATTTATCGGTTTTTATTTAAACTAGTAGAGAGCATTGAAGAAAAAAGCATGGACGTAAATTAACTGTTAAATATCATTTCCATCCTACATATGATACCATTTATCTCTATAAAAAAAGGACGTGATTGAACATGATAAAAATTAGCATACCTACTCCAGATATTACAATTACAGAACGGAAACAAATTCCCAAAGAAAATGAACCAATAATCAAGGATATTCACGGATTTATTGATTTCCATCTCATACCAAGAGACAAAGGTGGCATTTTCCTATTTTTTAATAAAGAGGATGAGCTTCTCTTTGTCGGGAAAGCACGGAAACTACGTCAAAGAATTAAAAAACATTTTGAAGATACAGTTTCTCCTATAAAAATGCACAGAGACGAAGTCTATAAAATCGATATTTGCATAGTAGAAGACCCAATGGAACGAGAAATTTACGAAACATATATCATTAATAAACTCCGATCCAAGTATAACGTTGATAAAGTATTTTATTAAAAAATAGTAGTGCCAGACCTCAGTAATGTAATGATAAACCGGGTGAAAATGTGCCGGTCACTGAACCTTATAGTAGTTCAAATATACAATTATATGGATTTTATTTAACTATTGAGACACCACTACTCGTGAGTGTCTCTTTTCTTTTCTCTTTGTGTGAAAAGGTGCAAGGGAGAAATTTTTTTCAAACCGATGCCCCTTTTTACCCCCTAAATCACTATAACAATATTGTAGAGGTAGTTCATTATACTAGGAAGGATAGTGGGGAAGATGGGAAAGTATAGAATGGTATATGTTGATTTTTGGAATGATCCGGTTGTTATAGAGGAGATGACGCCAGAGGATCGATACTTTTATTTGTACCTTTTAACAAATGCTTTTACAACTCAGATTGGGATTTATAAGATTACGAAGAAGTTAATGGCGTGTGACCTCGGGTATTCGATTGAAAGTGTTCATTCGTTACTGGACCGATTTATCAATCACCATAAGCTGATTCGATACAACACAGAAACAAGGGAGCTCGCGATTAGAGATTGGGGGAAGGATAACCTTCGTAATGTAGGGAAACCGGTGATCAATTGTATTGTATCTGAACTAAGGGAAGTAGAGGATACTTCGCTTATTTCGTATGTAGCAGAACATATTGGCCATGGCCCAATACAAGATATCTATGAAACTTTTTGTATAAAAGAAGAGACCGCATTTTTACCTGAAAACAAGGCAATCTGCTCAGATTACAATACATACATAAATCCAGTAATACCAAGTGCTGACGATTCGTATAACGATACGTCAACGACTCGTAACACGATACGTGGGCAAAAAGAAAAAGAAGAAGAAAAAGAAAAAGAAAAAGAAAAACAACAACAACAAAAAGATCTCTATCCAAGTATAGAGGAGAATCTAGAGAGTGTTCACACAAACAAAGAATACGCAAATGACATAATTGCATTTTGGGATAAAAATGGATTTGGCAATACAAATGTAAACACAAAACAACAGTTGTGATGTGGTTAATTAATTCGAACTTTGTGCACCCAAAAGAAATCATCTTAAAAGCAATGCAAATTACATCTGTCAACAGTAAGAGAAAACTAAACTATGTTATTCGAATTCTAAAAAATTGGGAAAACGAATCCTTACTGACTGTTGAAGACATAGATTTTTATAACGCCAACGAATATGGAGGCAGCAAGCAAAAGGAAAAGGTTGAAGCTGTACATAGGGGAAGGGCCATTCCAACTGAATTTGTATTTGATATAACGGCTGGAGAGAAATGAATTGCTTGGATTTGCTATAGCGGGTCACTACTGAACATGGAGTATTGAGGAATGGATAGAGATGTTGAAAGTTCTGGGACGATGAACCTGTCCCTCTGTCCCAACATAGAGAGGAGGAGAAACGGTGAGTAGATGGTGGATGGTACGTGCAGGGGATGATGAGCTCATTTCTTTATGGATTGAGAGAGGAATTGTTTCGATTGGTTGGGTCAATTTTGGTAACCCAAAGGAATATCATACGAAAACAGAGTTCTTAAAGAGAGTTAGGCAAGATTGTGATGAGAGTAAGTCATCTTCGATTAATAGCTGGGTAAGTCAAGTTTGGCGATTTAGTTATGAGATTGATATTGGTGATATGGTAATCACGTATTTGAAAGATAGTAGAGAGTATTTAGTAGGCACAGTAACAATGACACATACTTATGATTTAGAGATTGGACATCCAAATTATCCTAACGTCATTGAAGTAGATTGGTTTGAAAGCACGATAGAAAGAGATCAACTCTCTCAAACTGCGAAAAATAGCTTAGGTTCTACTCTCACAGTTTTTAATGTTGATGGCTGGGGAAATGAACTAGAACAGCTATTGAAAGGTCCACAGAGTGGCGTAGTTGAAGAGAATGAAGAGGAACAAAAAGAAATTGTTGATAACTTATCTTATTTAGCCACTGTTAGTATTAAAGATAAAGTTAATTAGCTGGACCCGTGGCAAACGCAGGAACTTGTTGGTGGTTTACTAGTATCAATGGGGTACAAGGTAGATATAAGTTCGAAGGGTCCAGATGGTGGGATTGACATACTGGCAGCTAAAGATGCTTTTGGTTTTGAGAAACCTATCATAAAAGCACAGGTTAAGCATAGGAAAAGTTCAACTAGATCACCTGAAGTCCAACAACTCCTAGGTGCTAACCCTATTGATGCTAATGCTTTATTTGTATCAACTGGTGGATTTACAGTAAATGCGAAAGCTGTTGCGAAACAGAATTCTGTGAGTTTGGTAGATTTAGAACTACTTTTAGAGTTGATTGGTTGCTATTACGAAGAGATGCCGAATGAGACGAAGGTTCTTTTGCCTTTGAAGAAGATGTATGTTCCGGAGGGGAAGGTGTAGAGGTTGAAAAGAGCTGTAAAAGAAATAAATAGAATGCTTTACGTTGAATTTATAGTTAAAAAGTACGGAACGTTTTGTATATAGAGAAGGATAAATTCATAAAAGGTAGAATTTTACAAGGTATAGCACTCTCTAAAATTCGATTAAATAGTTTCGAAGAATTAGCAAGTATTCAAATGAGGGGAGCATCAGTTTTTTTTGTATCAGCTGTAACTCTTATTAAGTAAATAAGATTTATTTATAAAATTGGGGGTAATGGAATGAGTGAGAGAGAAGAAACAAGGAGTTCTCATAAAACATATACACTTATGGGTGCTGATAAGAAATTTTATAAAAGTGAAACTCCAGGAACATATGGTGGTCACAAAAAATCCAAAGTATATGGGCGCATGGACTGTCCTACAGCTCTTCGCTACATTGCTAAAGGTGGGTATGTAAAAGAAAGAGTATTTTTTGCGGATGAGCAAACTGCAATTCAAGCTGGATTTAAACCTTGTGCTAGATGCTTGCCTGAAAAATTTAAAATCTGGATATCGTTACAGGATAGCAAATAAGAGGGAACCTTGAGAATGTGAAATTTTTCAGCCAGGGTGGTGATTATGGGAAAGGGGCTGCACTTATATTAGGAAAAAAGCCTGTACACAACATGAAGGATAGCTATAGGGTTTGGTTAGCATATAATCAGGATAAGCTTAAGGAAATTGAGGAAATGCAGTGTAATATACCCGAAGAATCAGTTCTCAAATATACACCAATATCGGTATCGCATTCTATAAGAGGTAACTATCATAAGAGGTATGATTATATCATGATAAGTGAACATTTTTGTGTACGTAACGTAGAATATCGACTTGAAGGAGCCATCCGAGCAGGAAGTGATCACGCAATGGTTATAGCTGACCTGCATTATGATTTGGGTAAAGTTTAATCTATATTTTAATCAGTTGTACAATTGGTTGTTGACTACCGTTACCTTTAGGTAAAATGAGTTAGATTAATCCTCCTAGAGAAAAAATGATTAAACTCAATTACATCAGACGAATGTGTTAATTCTAGTGGCGTTTGTTAAAAACATTCTACTGGAAATATTACAAATTGGAGTTGTTTATTGCGTTGTAATGGTCTACTAGGCATTATAGGAATCATTAATTTATTTCTGCTTCAGATTTAAAGAGGTAAGGGTTACTCCGAAAATTAATGAAAAATAACCTTGTGTAAGTGTTACGCTAATAACGAAGTGAATGTAACAAGAGTATTATGTTCCATAACTATAAGAATAGAAAACCTAGGAAAACTTTCTTCCTAGGTTTTTACTTTGCATAAAATTCGACCTGAGTATCTCCGTTTGTAAATTTAAAAGTAACCTCACGTTGTTCTAAAATTTCTTTTAAGATATTCAAAAAAGCAATTCCAAATAATCCTTTAATTATTGTTACTCCATGTTTTTCCGCAAATCTAATAAATGCCTCTCTAAATTGCTGATTTTCAGAAAGAAGTCTTATGACCTTATCAACCGGCATTGATTTTAGTACTTGTAACATTTTAAACCATCCTTTTTTAGTAAAATTTTTTTTTAAAAGGGTATAATGTTATTATTAAAGTATAACAAGTGTTGTATAATAATTATAATAACACTACCGTTGTTGAAAGTAAATAAAAAATGTTATAATTTATTCACAACGAAAGGAGGAGCTATTCAAATTGACTAATCCCTATTCTACACTCTTAAAAGAGTATATTAGCGACTCTAGGTTGAGTCTAAGTATAATTGAAAATGAAATGCGTAAACGAGGATTTAATAAAAATAAAGCTTATATTAGCAATCTACAAAACGGCAAAATGGGTCCACCACCTTTTGAAGTAACTCATGCATTATGTAATATTGTTGGAGGGGATCCTGTTAGATTAGCATTTACAGGGGTTATAATGGAAATATCACAACAAGAATTTGTTCCAATGATTGAAAACACTATTACAACAATGCTTGCTGTTTTATTAGATATTAATAAGAAGGAGTTGAGTAAAGTAGTAAGTAAATCTTTTACCGATTCGGGTTTTGGAATGAATACAGAAGATGCCCTAGAAGTATTAGAATATGACAATATAAAATCTATCCTTGATGAAGTCTTAAGAAAAATATTACATAATTCAAAAGAGTTGATAGGAGAAGGTATTAGTGCTGCCGCTAGTGAAGTTGAAGAAATCTTAGGTTTTAGGACTTCAAGTGAGAAAGTAAAATCTCTAACCATAGAGGAAATCGGATATTTAAATGAATGTTTGATGATATATCGAAAATTAAAACTAAAACCTGAAGTAACATAAGACTATTATGTACTACTTTTTAAGAGATTTATTTGATAACTCTTTTAAACGGAGTTTAATAAAAGAAATCCGTTTACTGCACAGTATTAAATAAACTATGAGATAGAATATGATATTCTACAATCCGGCGTATTCCGGAATGCCATTAGCCTGATTCCTCGGAAGAATTAAAGAGGAATAGGCTTCTTTTATTTAAAATTCGATTGGTAACACTTTTTCATAAAATGGTGAATTTGGTGGAAACTTCTGGTGAAAAATAGGAGGGGGATCCCACATTCTTGTGGCTGTAAGCAAAACTCATATATATAAACTGAAATTATGATAAGCCTGTTAAAATGTATACCAAAAATGGTATGCATTTTTTTATTAGTAATTGTGTAGTAGAAGGTTATTATTAATCTACTTACCAATTATTTGGGTTTTAATTCTTTTAAAAAATGATATTATTAAAGAAGGACTATTATAGTGGTCCTTTAGTAGTATATTTTAGTAATATGGAGGAATTAATTTGTTAGATTTCCTAATTAATGGATTTATTATAATAACTTTTTTCGTATTTGTTATATTTTTGTTTGGTGGAATTAGAAATTTAACGAAAGAGATTGAGAAATTAAATAGTTACATTGATACAAACTTTAAAACTTTTAATAGAAATGATGAAGAGACAATCTCTACTTTGAATAGTTTCTTCAAGGATAATCCTAAGCATGTCTTAGAACCGAGTTGGAGCTATTTTAAATCACAAGCAAAAAATAGTATCGAAGCTCCAGATGTTTTTGATTATATAAATAGAGACTATATACTTTATCAGTTAGGTAAACGAAAACAAATTGAGATAGTTTCTGGTTTACTTGTATCATTTGGTATTTTAGGTACTTTTCTTGGATTAAAACTAGGCTTAGATAAATTTAACTTTGACGTTATTGGAGACGACTCGCTTCAGAGTGGAGTAGGGAGTCTTATTAGCGGCGTTAATATTGCCTTTACATCTTCGTTAATCGGTATATTCCTTTCCGTAATTTGGATTTTCCTTGATAAGTTTTATTTTTATCCAAAGTTAATTTCATCTGTCGATATATTAATGAACGGATTAAATACCATTCTACCAAGAGAAGATTCTGAGTCTTATCTTAAACGTTTAGTTAATTTGCAAAAAGAACAACTGGAAGCTTATAAGACAATGGTCACTGATACATTAATACCCGGTTTAGTAAATGGTATTAGTGAATCTATAAAGGGTTCAATCGTACCACATTTAGAGAGAAATCAAGAGACTATGCACCAAAACAATGTTGCTATTGAAAAGATGGCAGAAAATTTAGGTCAACAACAAGCTGATAGCCTCAACTCAATGGCAAACCATTTCTTAAATTCGTTAAATGAAGCAACATCTAGTCACTTTGATAATCTTAAAGAAATACTCGGTGAAATGATTGAGTGGAATAAAACTATGTTTGATAAAACAAATCACCTAGTTGAACAACTTGTCGATAATACCGAAACACAAACAAAAATGGGATCACAACTAACATCATTAGCTGATCAACTTTCTTCATACTCTGATAATCTAACTAGATTTCAATTTGAATTTAATTCAAGTTTAGAACTATTGAATGATGTAGAAGGTAACTTAAGATCTTTACAAGAGACTGCAGCTTCGTCTATAGAGCAGTCATACTACAGACATCGTGAGTTAGATAGCATTCAAGAAAACTTAACAAGAACTATGGGTGAACAACTAACTACAATTGATAATCGTTTAGAAAATCTTAAAGTTTACTGGAAAGGTTCTGAAGATAACTTGGAATCTTTGAACCAACAATTGTCACAATCTATGAAAGAGTTTGCTAATCATATGCATTCCGGACTAGAACATACTTTTGAGCAATTTGATAAAAATTTGAGACAAGCATTGGAATATCTTCAATCGAGTGTCATGGGTATCGAAGATGTAATGGTTAGTATGCCAAAACTAATTGAAGATTTTCAATCAAACTTAAAGCAAATCAATGAATCTCAAAACGAATTTTTACAACAAGAGAATAAATGGCGAAAAGAATTTATTAAACAACAACAGCTTTTGTCAAGTGTAGAGTAGGTGACAACAGGTGAGAAAAAACTTCCGAACCAAATACGAACAGGATCACCAAGCAGGTGACTTTTGGATGTCTTATTCTGATTTAATGGCAGGGTTATTATTAGTATTTATTTTATTATTATCAGTAAGTATTTTTGATTATAGGAACGACCTAAAAGAGAAGGAAGCTTCTATTGATGAATATCAAGAACAACTTGAAGTAAAGGAGCAAAAGATTCAAGAAATTTTAGGGGTCAAAGCAGAAATTATTAAAGCTCTTACCCAAGAGTTTCAAGATTCTAATTTAACTATGCAAATAGACCCGCAAACTGGAGCAATAAGCTTTCAGGGCGGAGTATTCTTTGACACAAATAGTGATGAAGTGTCGGACAGTGGCTATAATATGTTAAATCAATTTGCTCCTAAATATATAGAAATTCTACTTGCTGGACCGTATAAAGAGTACGTTGCTCAAATAATTGTTGAAGGGCACACTGACAATAATGGTAGTTATATATACAATTTAGATCTCTCACAAAGAAGAGCACTTTCAGTGGTAAAAGCAATGTTTAGTGAAAAGGTTTTACTAAACAATAAAGCAGAATTGCAGAATTTCATAACTGCAAATGGTAGATCTTTCAGCCAACCGGTTTATGATGGAGATAACTATAATCCAGATAAATCTAGAAGAGTTGAATTTAAGTTTCGTTTAAAAGATGACGAAATGATTCAAGAACTAATGAAGTTGGTGAAAGTTGAATGAGATTATACTTAGATCGTCCATTTAAATTTACACCAATAAGGTTAATAGAGAAGAAAAATGAACTTTCAAAGTTGATTGAAACAAGAGATGAATTAATAACAAGAGAGCTAGCGAATTGGACTTTAGAGAAACTATTAAAGTTAATTTCCAAGCTAGATACAGAGAAGCAACTAATCGATTTTTCCAAAAAGCTACGACGAAGAGAAATCCTTGTATTATCTGAGGAATACGTAAACATAGATGAAATTAGTATACAAAATAAAATATCCTTTATACTCTCACAGGTCGCCAACCGAGACATCTACAGAATATTTTGGAGACATTTTAACAACCAACCTCAAAATTCTATGCTTACGCCACTTTTATTAAATTTATTCAATACAGAGAATGAATATAAGGACATTTTTCCTAAAGATGCGAAGCGAGTTTTTGGAGAAGTTTTTTTAACTAAAGATTCCTTCTCAAAATTAGCATCGGTTTTTATTAGAATTTCAAAACCTATTAGAGAGACTATGAATGCTTGGAAATTAAAATGGGATTCTCCTTTAAGAAGGTTATTAATTGACGAAGTATGGGCAGGCGGTCAGAGCAAAACTTTTTTAAGGGAAGAACCAACCTTTCTAATATCAGAAATTAAATTAATGAGTTCAAATCAGAAAACTCTATTTTTAAATCGATATCTATCAGTATTGTCGATAGAAGAATATCACACCCCATTTCTAAATTGGCTAATTAGAGAATATGGTTTCCCTATTGAAACAAACAGCTATTGGAAAGATATTGATCTATCTAACAAAAAGAAAGTTCTTAATTGGTTAAAATTAAAACAATTACAGGAGTTCTTTCACAATTCAGATAATCAAAGATTTCAATTTTGGAAGCAATATTTAAATGATGCGGAAGAGTATGATACATTCAAGTCTTTAAATACACTTGTTATGTACTATAAGAATATAGTTATAGTAGTATTTGGAGAAATTGGGAATGCAACGTATATATACGAAAAAGATGTCTTTAATGAAAATTTCTCCTATAGGGTAAAAAATAGAATGATAAAAAATGTTAGCCAATTAAAAAACCGAAGTATTAATATCGATAGAATTATTTATAATGGCAATTGGGAACAACGTGGTCATTCACTAATGTATAGGCTTTTAAGGAGGTAAGAAATTGGTTTCTTTTTTTAAACGTACTCAAGTAGAATCGTTGTTTCTGAGGTCACACTTTGGAAACAGTGCAATCCATTACCAAATAATACTTCAGGGAAAGAGCGGGGAAATAGAAATTCGGTTTCCTCTTACTCAAGTACCTATAGCTTCCGTTCTTAACTCCGATGATAATGATAAAATTGCAATGCTTGAAATGTTATATAATGATGGTTTCATAGACTTGGTTAAAGATTATGAATTACCTTATCAAATGTTGTACGAGTTAGATAATGAGATATGTTCAGTTCTATCTTTACCAGTACCTGATAGTGATGTGAATGTTGAACTTGACTCAACGGGAATAGTAGGAACACAAAAATTTGCATTTAATCCAATTGTCACTCACCCGAAGTATGGCCGTATCAATCGCTTTTCAAAGCGTTTTGGGCCACTATATGTAACAGAAAGTGATGAAGTTATTTTACTACCAAAAGAAACTTATTTATTAATTAATGCTATTGAGAATCCACCAGTTTCTTCCTCGACTGAAGAAAATCTGCGTTATTTCGCAGAAGTAAAACAACTTGCAAAAGATGCTAATGCTAGCTTATCTTCGTATGTCGATAGGGAAAACTATTCCTTTATTGATGATGTTGAAATTGATGCAATACTAAGTGATCAAAAAACTGTTTCACTTTTCCCTAAGTATAAAAGTGATGACCCAAACTTACAATCTACTCTCGATGAACTAAGTAAAACATCTAGTATTTATTCTGTAACTGGCAAAGAAGCCAGGAATAGAGTTCTAGTTTCTCGAGATGCTTTAAGCAAAAGTAAAGATATCAAGGAAATTAAACCAATTCAAGGTAGTAATGTCCCTAGGTTTGTTGAAAATCCAGCTGCATTTATTCCAGAATCTATTCCTATTAATTTGGAGGAGTTCGGAGAGAGAGTAAAAAACCTAGGCATTAGAGTTTATAAGACACAGCCTTATATACACGGTAATCAAAATGAGCGTGGGTGGTTTGAGTTTGAATATGGAGCCAAATCAATTGATAAGTTAAACCCTGACTCAGATGAAAATACGCTTGATATGGATTATTTTAGTGATTTAGTAAAAAGGGCCAAAGAAACAAATGAGTCACATGTTCTCACGGATGATGGAATTTGGATAGAGATACCTGATAATGCTACAGAATTTATAAATGCTGGAGAATTGATTAGTAAGCAACTAAATAATAAAAAAGAATTAGATCCAACCAGTCTTCCATATGTACTTGAAATATTTACAAACTTAGACCAAGTAGAGTTCAACCAACCTTTAATTGAAGTT
This sequence comes from Ferdinandcohnia jepli, assembly GCF_047246645.1. Taxonomy (NCBI): domain Bacteria; kingdom Bacillati; phylum Bacillota; class Bacilli; order Caryophanales; family Bacillaceae; genus Ferdinandcohnia; species Ferdinandcohnia jepli. The sequence goes on along the minus strand of NZ_JBFOKR010000015.1, from coordinate 5,243 downwards.
AGACAAGCAATTGAAGATAACGGAATATTAGATCCGCCACCTTCATCCTTTAAAGCTGATTTATTCCCATATCAAACAGAGGGTTTTCGTTGGTTAAAGTTATTAGACTTCCGTAATATGGGTGGTTTATTAGCTGACGATATGGGCTTAGGAAAAACAGTTCAGGTCATAGCGTTCCTTAGCCATTTAAAAGCAATAGGGAAAATCATGCCAAGCTTAATTATTGCACCTTTAAGTTTGTTAGAAAATTGGAAAGCTGAACTATTAAAATTTTGTCCACAAATTTTGGCAAAAGATATATATATTCACCAAGGAAGCACGAGATTAAAAGAAAAAAAATATATTGAACAGTTTGATGTTGTTTTAGTTAGTTATGATACTTTAGTTAGAGACCAGCTTTTATTAGGAAAAATTGATTGGACCGTTACAATTTGTGATGAAGCTCAGAAGATAAAAAATGCTTCTACAGCTACAGCAACCGTTGTAAAAGCACTTAAAAGTAAATTTAGGCTAGCCTTGACTGGTACTCCAGTGGAAAACGGGCTTTCTGAACTTTGGTCTATTATCGATTATGTTCAACCAGGATTGTTAGGAAGTTTAAAATATTTTCGGGAAACCTACGAAACCCCACTTTCTAAGAACGACGACACATCTGTAATTGAAACAATTGAGGATTCATTATTGTCAAAAATACAACCTATCTATAAGAGACGAACAAAATTAGAACATCTATCAGATGTACTTCCAAAGAAAGAGAAAATAACTCTTGAAGTTCCACTAGGACCTGAACAAGAGGTGCTTTATAGAAGTATAATTGAAAAAGTTGTAAATAAGAATTTGAATGGGCTTCAAGCAATCCATGCTTTAAGACAAGTTTGTTCACACCCAGCCCTGTTTAATTCTTCATATGATCAGTTACCTATTTCGAGTGTACCAAAACTGTTGGAAACCCTGAAAATAATAAAGAATGTTAAGAAAAACAATGAGAAAGTCTTAATCTTCACCGATTATAAAAAAATGCAAGTAATATTAAGAAATACTATTATGCGAGAATTTAATATAATTCCGGAAATAATTAATGGTGAAACATCTTTAAGACAGGATAAAGTAAATCTTTTTAATAATTCAAGTGGATTTAATGTTATGATCCTTTCTCCAAAAGCTGCGGGAGTGGGGCTAACAATAACTGGAGCAAATCATGTCATCCATTACACTAGATGGTGGAATCCTGCTGTAGAAAACCAGTCAACAGACCGGGCATATCGGATAGGTCAAAAGAAAGATGTAAAAGTCTACTTTCCTATCGTTAATTCGAAAGCAGGAAGGACTATGGAGCAGATACTTGATAAACTATTAAGAGAAAAAGAAAACCTTGCAGAAAAAGTAATTGTACCAAGTAGACTGTTAGATTGTAATGATGAACTACTTAAGGAATTACAAAGTAGTAAATATTAAATGGTGAACATTACACTAAAGAAGCATGTAAAGTTAACAATAGAACAGTCTCCAAGTTTTCTAGGAGACAATTATCAAACAGAAAAAAACAAAACACTTGAAAATTAGTATTAGCATTAGTGATCTTCCTTTTAATAAAAGGGCTATAATATTATGAAAAACACCTAGCAGTTATTATTATTTTTTAGTATTCCAATTAAAAAATAGTAAAAAAGGAGGTGATTAAGTGGCTGATTTACAGGATGTAGTTGACGTTTTAAGTGATATATTAGAAGAAATGAAAAACCTGAATGACAGAGTAGATACTATCGAGAGTTCACTCTCAACTATACGACTAGACGTTGGTACAATAGATTCAAGTGTTAGTTCAATTGATACTTATGTCCACTCAATAAAACTTGATGTTGAAACTATTGATAGTAGTTTAAGTGATATCAGGTCGGATATCAGTTCAATACAAATGGATGTTTCAAGTATTGATATAAAAGTTGATTAGTACTATCCTATGAATACTATTGAAAATCTCTAATAAGTTGAAAAATACCACACAAAAGAGAGTCCCAAACAAAAATAGTTGGACTCTCCATGACAACAAGAATTTCCGGGTGGTGAGGCACCCTAAATATTAGCAAATGGTTTTTGAAAAGCTGGGGATTAATAAGTTGTGTTGTAAGAATGGCAAGAACCACTAAATTGGTCCTTGCCATTTTATCTTGGTAAGTATAACATTAGAATTCATTTATTTTATCTTTAATAAACTTTAGCGAATTGAAAATAATAAAAAACAAAAACTGTCCCGTTGTTTACCTCATAGTTCATTACATCAATAACTTAACTTTCTCCTATATTTTCTCTATGTTAAACTATATATATCCATAATAAGGAAGAACTTAAATATACAGATAAATTGGGAGGATAAAAGTGGCAAAGTATGTTGTTAATAATAACTCAATTGATACGATTTTAGGTTGGATTAAAGCGGAAGAAATAGCAATACCAGAGATACAACGGCCATTTGTTTGGGATAATAGTAAGGTAAGGGACCTAATGGATTCTTTATATCAAGGTTATCCAGTAGGGTACATTATTACATGGAGAAATCCAGATACAAAATTAAAAGATGGTACTAAGGCATTAGGAAAGAAGATCTTAATAGATGGACAACAGAGAATTACGGCAATGACAGCAGCATTACTTGGTGAACAGGTAATAGGGGCAGATTATAAGAAAAAAAGAATAAAGATTGCATTTAATCCTAAGGAAGAAAAGTTTGAGGTTTCAAATCCTGCCATACAAAAAGATTCAGAGTGGATTAGTGATATTTCGAGTTTCTTCAAAAAAGAATTTGATCTATTTGGTTTTGTAGGAACATACTGTCAAAATAACGGAATTGCTGATCAAAGTGCAATTGGACAAGTAATAAATAATTTACTGAATATCCGATACAGTAATATAGGTATTATTGAACTTTCACATGAACTAGATATAGAAACTGTAACAGAAATTTTCATCCGTATTAATTCACAAGGGGTAGTTCTCAGTCAAGCAGATTTTGCGATGTCCAAAATTGCTGTTAATCAAACTTATAATGGTGTTGTAATAAGAAAAGTGATTGATTACTTCTGTCATTTGGCGAAAAATCCCGCGGATTTTTCATCTATTCAAACTAATGATACTGAATTCTCTTCAACTGACTATTTTAATAAGATTAAATGGATAAAAGACCATACGGACTCTCTTTACATACCAGACTATTCTGATTTACTAAGAGTAGCCTTTACGTTCAAGTTTTATAGAGGTAAACTATCTAATCTTGTTAGCTTACTATCGGGTAGAAACTTTGAAACAAGAGAATACAAGGAAGAAATTGCAGAAGATTCATATAAAACATTAGAAGATGGCGTGTTAGCTTTTATTAATGAAACAAACTTTAAAAGATACCTTATGATTGTAAAGTCAGCAGGTATAATAAGTAAGAGTCTTATTCGTTCACAGAATACATTAAATTTTGGTTACGTTTTATATCTATTACTGCGTGATAAAAAGGTTGACCAAGCTAAAATCAGTAGAACAGTGAGAAAATGGTTAGTTTTGTCAATGCTAACAGGGAGATATTCGGGATCTCCAGAGTCGATGTTCGAGTTTGATGTTCGACGTTTTAATAATGCAGTAGATCCTGAGGTCTATGTTAAAAATACCGAGGATGGCGAGCTTTCTGATGCCTTCTGGAATAACATCTTAGTAACACGTTTAAATACTTCAGTCGCTAGTAGTCCTTATTTTCATTTATATTTAATGGCACAAGTTAAAAGTAGTGATAAAGGCTTTTTATCCAAAGAAGTTGAAGTTAGACATTTAATAGAAGAAAGGGGAGATATTCATCATATCTTCCCCAAAAAATATCTCCAACGAAACGGTTATAATAATCGTGGACAATATAATCAGATAGCTAATTACACTTACACTCAACAAGAAATTAATATTGCAATTAAAGACCAATCCCCTAATATTTATATGGAGGCAGTATTGGGGCAATGTCAAACTGGCACAACTAAGTACGGTGAAATAACAAATATTAAAGATTTAAAAGAAAATCTTAAGGAAAACTGTATACCAGAAGAATTATTTAAAATGGATTTTTCGAATTATGAAGAGTTTCTTGAGAAAAGAAGGACTATGATGGCGGAGAAGATTAAAAACTTTTACTTTTCGTTATAACTGCATGTAAAAAAAATTGTTTCGACAATTGTGAGGCAAAGATAAAAAAGTGTGCCTGTCACTCCTATAAACTCGATAAAATTCGAGAAGTGACAGGCACCTTACTTTTAAACGATTCGTGGTGAAATGGTAAGGTCAAAGTCCGAAGTAATTGTGGCTAACATACTAGATAAAATGAATATCGAGTATTTCTATGAAGAATCATTAGAAGTTCTTGGTAAAACCTATATTCCTGATCTTACTTTACGCTACAAAGGCAAAACTGCGTATTTAGAGCATCTTGGAATGCTAAGGAATAAATCATATAAAAACCATTGGGACGAGAAAAGAGCAAATTATGAAAGTGTGGGTATTTCATAAACTCTTGGAAACTTGATAATCACAGAGGATGGATTAGACGGCAGTTTGGATGCAACATTGATAGAGAGTAAAATTCAAGAATGGATAAATAGTTGATTTATTCTAACCAAATAACATACAATTACTCACAATGTTGCTACATAGCTGTTATCTAAATTGAACTCGATCCATGCGGAGTGTGTTGCTCAGCAATATTTAACATAAAAAAGTCGTATTCTTTGAGGATTCGGCTCTTTTTACAATCTATAAATGTTCTTGTGGAACAACTTTGCGAAACAAGATTTTTCGGGGTGTGACAGGCACCGTAAAATTAATGATAGATTGAAAAACCAATTAGGAAGTATTAAGAATCAATGGGATAATGAAGCAACACCTACAAGGTTTCATAAGAAATATTCAGAGTTAGTAGAATTAAAACAACAGTACGAACAAATTCCTCAGTTAAAAGCAAATAAAATAAGAGACCTAGAAAAAAATCTCAGGAACAGACAATTAATTGAATACCTGGATAGACACTATATACAATCTAGTCAAATTGATAGTATTGGCCCTAGTAGAAAAGCTGTATTACAATCCTATGGTATAGAAACGGCTAGTGATATAAATAAAAGAGATGTAATGAGTGTACCTGGATTAAAGTGTACCCTCTGTAAAGGACATTTTAAAAAAAGGCCTAGGCTACCTGTAAAAGATGATTCCTGTACTGCACG